>JAHJGZ010000224.1 GCA_018823795.1 Candidatus Omnitrophota bacterium | reverse complement strand
TTTTCTTTTTTAATAAAAGACCAATATCATTCATTCGCACATTGCCCGACGCGTCGTATATTTGAACCCCTTTTTCATTAGTAAACAATTCTTGTCCTGCACCTTCTGCAATAACAATGACCGCATGATGGCGAGATGCCAGACGTGCTTCAAGCACCTTTAAGAATGCACCGTTGCCGTGAAGATCAAAAGGAATCTCAGGGATTAAACACATGTTTACATCGTTATTTGCAAGTGTTGTCAATGCGGCGATATATCCTGACTGACGCCCCATAACCTTTACCAAACCGATACCATTATAGGCACTTTCTGCTTCACAGTGGGCACTACGAACAGCTTCTTTCGCAACCGTGACTGCCGTATCCAGACCAAATGTTTTGTACACGTAACTAATATCGTTATCAATAGTTTTAGGAATACCCACCACCGCAATTTTTAACTTTCGTTTTTCAATTACTTTATAGATTTCATGAAGCCCTTTTTGAGTACCGTCACCACCGAGACAGAGAAGAATATTAATGTTGTATTTAACTAATGAATCAACCATAACACCGGGGTCAACTTTGCCTCGTGATGTTCCTAAGAATGAACCGCCGATTTCATGAATCTTTACGACACCTTCAGGAGTCAGTTTAATCGGCTCATGGCCAAATGACGGGTCAAGTCCTTTCTGACCGTAGCGAATGCCGAGGATTTTCCGTACATTATATTTGTAAAAAAGTTGCATAACAATACTCCGTATTGCGTTATTCAAACCCGGACAGAGTCCTCCGCAGGTCATAATTGCAGCAGTGACATCTTTGGGCTGAAAATAGATTTTTTCTCGCGGGCCGGCATGCTCAAAAAAAAGACCTTCGGCTCCCGGAGTACAGGGGGAGATGAGACAATAAGGGATCTTGGTATAGTCTTCGACAAAATTCGCAATACCATCACCACGTGTTGTCGAAAGTTTAAAAGGAGAAAGGATGTCAGCTTTGCCTAACATTTGTATTTCAAAATCTTTTTCATTCAGCATACGGTATGTCCTCTTTGTAATGAGCGATACACTGGAAACGTCTTTTAATTACTATTTTATTATTAATTGTAAAACATCTTGACATCTAAGTCTAGGAAATTACAATAAAAGCTTATTTATTATTAATCTAAACAAAAAAGAGTGGGTATTTCTAGGTAAAGGGTACACTGTACGATAGATATGTATGCGGGCGTAGTTCAGTGGCAGAACACAAGCTTCCCAAGCTTGATATGAGGGTTCGATTCCCTTCGCCCGCTGATTTATTCATTCGTGAATAAATACAGATTTACACAGATAAGATTCATCTATGAATATGCGGATTAACACGGATAAAAGTAAGGGAATCGAAGCGGAGTAATCGGCGCGACCATAAGAAGCGCAATTTTACATGGAAGGTAAAATTAGATTACAGAGGGGAGGTTACGCAAAAAAGATTCGGGATGAATTTTTTTGAAGGAACCGATTCCCTTCGCCCGCTTTTTATGTACGTAGATAAAAATTAATAACTGATATGAATACCATTCATAAAAAAGCTCTTGTTGAGGACAACGTACAATTAGGCAAGAAAAATACCATTGGACCGCATGTTATTATCGAAGATGGCGTCACCATAGGGTCACATAATACTATCGGTCCCGGGGTTGTTATTTTTAATGGTACAACTATCGGTGACGGTAACGAGATTCATGCGGGTGCTGTTATTGGTGATACGCCACAGGATATTGCTTTTCAAAATAAAGAATCGTTCGTTACCATAGGTAATAACAATAAAATTAGGGAGTATGTGACTATACATCGCGGGACCAAAGAAGGTTCCGCAACAACAATTGGTAATGATAATTTTTTCATGGGATATACCCATATTGCTCATAATTGTCAAATTGGCAGTGGCGTTGTTACAGTAAATACCGTAGTTCTTGGAGGATATGTTATACTTGAACATTATTCATTTATTTCAGCGAGTGTTGTTATTCATCAATTTTGTAGAATTGGGACGTATGCCATTGTCAGTGGACTTTCTGCGGTTAATCAAGACATTCCTCCCTTTGTCATGTGTGGGGGGCGGCCTGCGGTAGTCAATGGCATTAATACTGTTGGGCTAAAACGTGCTGGAATGAAGCCTCCGATACGTGCGGAGATTAAACAGGCGTTTAAAATATTGTATCGTTCTGGATTAAATACAGAAAACGCATTAGGCAAAATAGAAAATGAATGTGCAAGCGAAGAGGTTGGACAGTTTGCAATTTTTATTAAAAATTCATCACGAGGAGTTGCCTCATTTGGTGAAACCCGTTTTTAAAAATGTATATTGTGGCATATTGAGATAATCATATAAGGAAAGGAGCTATCTTGAGTAAACCATTACCAGAGCTTAAAATAAAAAATTTTACATCACGTTTTCCTGTTATTCAGGCCGGAATGGGGGTTCGTGTTGGAATAGGAAAACTTGCAGGGGCTGTCATTAATGCAGGGGGGATGGGGGTTATTGCGAGCGTTGGCCTCGGTAATTACGCACACGCTGACGGCAGATCCTATGTCGAAGAGAGCAATCATCAGTTGATTAATGAGCTTCGGGCAGCACGTTCAATCAGTGGCGGAAAGGGGCCACTGGGTATTAATGTTATGGTTGCCTTAACCAATTATGAATCATTAGTGAGAACGGCGGTACAAGAAGGGATCGAATTTATCATTTCTGGTGCCGGACTTCCGCTGCGTCTGCCAGCATATGTCGATGAAAAGACCGCTCTTATTCCTATTGTTTCATCGGGGCGAGCACTGCATCTTATTATGAAGACATGGAAACGAAAATATAATAAAAGACCTGATGCGGTTCTTATTGAAGGACCACTGTGTGGCGGACATCTTGGGTTTTCGTTTGAACAACTTAAACATCCTGAAAGATGTTCTATCGATATTCTTTTCAAAGAGGTGCAAGACGTTTTAGGCGAAGAAGGGAAGGATATCCCTGTGATCGAGGCCGAAGGCGTTAATACCCGGGAAGATATAGAGCGATGTATTACTATGGGGTTTGCCGGTGTTCAAATTGGGACGCGGTTTATATGTGTTGATGAAAGTGGCATGGAACCTTCAGGACAAGAAATGTACTTGAAGGCAACACGCGATGATGTTGTTATTATACAAAGTCCTGTCGGATTGCCCGCACGTGTTCTGAAATCACCACTTATAGAACGGATACAGAGAGGGGAGCGGGAAAAGTTTAATTGTCCGTATCGATGTTTAGTTACGTGTGATAAAAAGACGGTTCCTTATTGTATTGCTGAAGCGTTACTTTCAGCACGAGCCGGTGATAAGGAGCACGGTCTTTTTATGACAGGGGCAAATGTTGAACCGATAAAAAGTGTTATATCGGTTGCGGAGTTTTTTGAAACCCTAAAATAAAGCTAACCAGTTGATATTTAATGGCTTAGCACAACTAACGAAACAAGAATTAAACAGACACTTGACTTTTTGGTGAATTAGTTTATAATAACCAAACTTATAGTTCAGGCACCATATTTAAAAGTGGGCGTAAGCCCACTTTATTTTTTGAGCAACTTTTTGACAGACAATACGTTGTGGCGATTTTAAATAAGGCATTGTTTGGAGGATACTAGCGATGACCCAAGAATTATTACACAGTTTAGAGTATATAGAAAAAGAAAAAAACATAAAGAAAGAAGTGTTAATTGAAACACTCAAATCCGCGTTAATGTCTGCGTGCAGAAAAACATTTCGAAATTCGGACAACTATTCTATTGAAATAGATCCCAAGACAGCAGATATTAAGATTTTAGAAGATGGGAAAGAAGTGCATGACCATGCATTTGGAAGAATTGCTGCGCAAACAGCAAAACAGGTCATTATCCAAAAGATCAGAGAAGCTGAGCGTGAATCTATTTATCAAGAGTTTCTTGCAGAAAAAGGGCAGCTGATTAGTGGTGTTGTTCATGCTGTGGAACGAAAAGCACTTATTATCAATTTCGGAAAAACAGACGGCATTCTGCCGGCACGTGAACAATATGTACAAGATAGATACCGTCAGGGTAATCATATCCGATGTTATGTATTAGATGTAAAAAAAACAACCCGGGGTCCTGAGATTATTCTGTCACGTACTCATCCTAATTTGGTAAAACGTTTATTTGAACTTGAAGTGCCAGAAATTCATGATGGTATTGTTCAAGTTAAAGCTATTGCCCGTGAAGCAGGTTCAAGGACAAAAATCGCAGTAATTTCAAGCGATGAAAAGGTTGATTGTGTGGGATCATGCGTTGGGATGCGCGGACAACGAGTAAAGAATATCGTACGCGAATTACAAGGTGAGAAAATTGACATTGTGCGTTGGAGCACTGATCCTGAACTTTTTATCCGTAATGCCCTCTCACCTGCCGAATTAGAGGACGTTGTGTTTTCTCGTGAGGGGAAACGGGCAGAAATACTTGTTAATGATGACCAATTATCGCTTGCAATTGGCAAAAAGGGACAAAATGTTCGCCTGGCGTCAAAAGTGACAGGTTGGGAACTGGACATACGAAGTACAAGCCAAAAAATTCCTCTTAGTTCTCTCGAAGGTGTTGGTCCAAAAACCGAAAAATTGCTTCGCACTGCTGGATTTACAACCATTAAAGATATTTTAAAGACAAGCGTTGAAGACTTAGAAAAGATAGAAGGAATCGGTGCAAAATCAGCAGAGAAAATTATAACGGCAGCTCATCGGGCAATTGTTGGTAAAGATAAGAGAAAAAATGATCAGGAAAAAGATATATTCTAAGTGACTATGAAAGTACATGAAATTGCAAAACAACTTAATGTAACGAGCAAGGAAATACTTAATTTTCTTAAAGGGGAAAAGATTTCAGTTAAGAGTCATTTAAGTGTGCTCGATGATAATGCAATCGGGTTATTGCATAATCAATTTTCTAGTCAAGGGACTGTTGCGAAGGATGACGTAAAAGAGAAAGCAACGACTCAGGAGAAAACAAAAAAGAAAAAAACAAAAAGTGAAACCGTCGCCAATGCATCTTTGCAGCAGAAAGAGATTACAAAGAAGAAAAAAATAAAAACTGTTGAAAAAAAAGGTCCGACAAGAAGACGGCGAGTAAAAGAAGAGAAACATCCCGAAGTCGTGTCACCACGACGCAAAACCCCTTCCCCAAGGCCTGAATGTATTAATATAAAGATTCCTATTACTGTTGGCAGTTTAGCAACCAATTTAACGGTAAAGACTTCAGCGCTTATTAAAACTTTAATTGAGATGCGTTTGTTTGCAACAGTGAATCAACTTCTTGATGAAGATACTGTTATGAAAGTTGCTAAAAAATTTAATGTTGAAATAAAAAAAATACCTTCTCAAGAAGAAAAATTAGTCCGAGAACATGAACGAACGGATGATGAATCGCAGTTGCAAATACGTCCCCCTGTAGTGACGATGATGGGACATGTTGATCATGGGAAGACGTCGTTGCTTGATGCGATTCGTAAGAGTCGTGTCGTCGATAGAGAAGCAGGAAAGATTACTCAACATATCGGAGCGTATGAAGTTACCATTCCCAACAAAGGTATGGTAACATTCCTTGACACACCGGGACATTCAGCTTTTACTGCAATGCGTGCTCGCGGAGCAAATATCACTGATATCGTTATCCTTGTTGTCGCTGCTGATGATGGGGTTATGCCGCAGACAATCGAAGCGATTAATCATGCGCGAGCAGCGGACACCCCTATTGTTGTTGCGATTAATAAAACAGATCTACCAAACGCAAATCCTGACAAGGTGAAGGCTGAACTGAAAAAACATGATCTTACTGCTGAAGAATGGGGAGGTAAGACCATTATGGTAAATGTGTCGGCGAAGACGGGAAAAGGTATTGATGAACTATTGGAATTATTATTGCTTGAAGCAGAAATTTTGGAACTTAAAGGAAATCCGGATCGTTTAGCACAGGGGACAGTAATTGAAGGGAAATTATCAAAAAGCTTAGGATCTGTCGCAAATGTCCTTATACAAAATGGGACCTTACACGTAGGAAATATTCTTGTGTGTGGACGGTTCCATGGAAAGATACGGGCATTACGTAATGATAAAGGAAAAAATGTTCAAGAAGCGAGTATTTCAATGCCGATTGAAGTTTTAGGCATTAATGGTGTGCCTGAAGCAGGGGAGAAATTTTATGTTGTTAATGATGAACGACAGGCCCGTTATATTACTGAAAAACGTCTCCTTGATCTCAAAGAAAGATCTTTGTCCGGTGGTGGCGTGCGTCATCTTACATTAGAAGGATTATACGATAAAATCAAAGAAAGTGGCATTAAGGAACTCAAAATTATTATTAAGGCCGATGTGCAAGGGTCGGTTGAAGTGTTGAAGCAATCGCTTGAAAAATTATCAACAGAAAAGATTAAGCTGAAGGTTATTCATGGTGGTGCTGGGGGTATTAGCGAATCTGATGTGATACTTGCTGCAGCGTCTGATGCTATTATTATCGGTTTTCATGTCAAAGCGGATTCAAAAGCACAAAGCTTACTGGAACGGGAAAAAGTAGATTTTAAATATTATAAAATAATTTATGAAGCCATCAATGATGTACGATTGGCTATGGAAGGATTGCTGGAACCGACGATTCGGGAAGTAGTCCTCGGTAAGGCAGTCATACAACAGCTTTTTAAAGCTTCAAAATTAGGGAATATTGCAGGATGTGTCGTAAAGAAAGGGCGACTCGTGCGCAATCAGCGGGTACGCTTAATTCGAGATAATGTGGTTATTTATGAAGGGGCACTTAATTCACTTAAACGATTTAAGGATGATGCGCGAGAAGTAAGCGAGGGATATGAGTGTGGTATTGTCCTCGCGAAATATAATGATATTAAAGCAGGTGATGTGATTGAATGCTTCAAGGAGGAAAAGGTCGCGACGAAGCTTTAATGAGCTACTTGTATAGAGAGTATCTTTCATCCCTTCCGATACCCCCCGGGAACAACTTTTGCACAACAGTATTATTTTTTTTGTAATGAATAATTATGTGTGATGATTATTGGTGTTTTAAAGATAGAATTACATTTGCCAATGCCCAATTCACTTAAAGCGAAGCGGGCTATATTAAAAAGATTAATTAGCCGTTTGCGAAATGCCTTTAATGTTTCAGTTAGTGAAGTTGACTATTGTGACTTATGGCAGCGTTCTTTGCTTGGCGTAACTATTGTTGGCAATGATAAACGGTATCTCAATAGTGTGATGGATAAGGTAATTGATGTTATTGAGACCATTGATGATGTTGAGTTGTTACAGTATGCGTTTGAATTTGTGTAAATGAAGACACAACTTGTGGAGTTATGTCTGCCATCAGTTAGTTTTGTAAACGACATAAGTTGTTTGTCTGAACTTATCCCCCACCAAAGATTAAGGTGGGGCACTAATACTATTTTAAAAGAAGCTGTTATTAGAAAAGTTTATATTTATTAGTATAGATAACAATTTTGGTGGGGGATTAAATTCGCAGACGGCCTAGCGGCCTATACTTTACATCGTTCTTCGAACAATGTAAAATATCTGCTCATGTAAGGAGAGAGAAAATGGCACAAAAGCGGCGGGTAGCACGTGTTGCAGAGGTTATTCGGATGGAACTTGCAGGTCTCATATTGAATGAATTAAAAGATCCGCGCGTCGGTTTTGTCACCGTTATGGGTGTTGAAGTCACGCCGGATTTACGAGAGGCAAAAGTATTTATTAGTGTTATGGGGACGGAAAAGGAAAAAAAATCAACTCTTATTGCATTAAATAATGCACGCGGATTCCTCCAGCATATGATTTCTGAAGCTATACGGTTAAAATCTACTCCGCTTTTACACTTTAAACTGGATGATTCAATTGACCAAAGCATCAAAATAGATGGCATCCTGAAGACTATTGAAGAGCAAGACAAGAATGAGAAAGATATTTAAAGACATAAAAAAAATCTTACAGGCAGGAGATACGTTTCTCATTACGACGCATATTAATCCTGACGGGGACGGGATTGGTAGTGCTTTTGCTATGGATTATTTGCTGAAGATGCTTGGCAAAAAGACGGTCATTGTTTGTCAGGATTCTGTTCCGCATGACTTTGCATTTTTTGGCAAAGAGTGGATTCAATATAAAGAAGGAATAGAGATTCCTTCTTTTCACTATGTCGTTGTACTTGACGCCCCTTCCCTACAACGTATTGGTACGGTTGGGAAGCTTATTGCGAATACATCGAATATTATTAATATTGATCATCATATTAGTAACCAATCTTTTGGAAAATGGAATATTGTAGATCCGCACGCCTCTTCTTGTAGTGAAATACTTTACACATTATTTCAGGAAATGAATGTTTCTATTACGCAGGAAGTTGCATCATTTTTGTATGTAGCAATTTCTACCGATACTGGTTCTTTTCGCTATCAGAATATTACTCCAATGACTCATACCATTGTTGCTGAATTAATTCGGACAGGGGTAGATGTCTCAGCTCTTAATGAACAACTCTATTCACAAGTACCAGTTGGTAAAGTGAAATTGTTTGCTTTATTGATGAATAAAGTACAATTAACGTGTGATGGAACTATTGCATGGAGTGTTTTGACCAATGAAGAATTAGCTGCTACAGGAGCACAATTGAGCGATGCAGATGGTTTTGTAAATGTGCTCCGGGATATTGAAAAGGTAAAAATAGCATTCATGGTATCAAATGTACAGAATCCCTCTGTGATAAAAGCTTCGTTACGATCGAAGGGAAAATATGATGTCAATACCTTGGCAGGAAGCTTTAATGGTGGCGGGCATGCAAAAGCAGCTGGTTGTACTATTAAAGGAACTGTTGATGAGGTGGTTAAAAAAATTATCCATAAAGCTAAGGAACAGGTAGTTCAAGAATAAATTCAATAGAGGCTCCCAATGGATGGAATTTTGCTTATAAATAAACCGCAAAGCTGGACATCTCATGACGTTTGTAATTTTGTAAAGAAACGATTTAAAATATCAAAAGTAGGTCATACCGGGACTTTGGATCCTCAAGCGACTGGTGTTTTGGTATTATTGTTGGGGACCTGTACAAAACTATCTGCTCGCCTCGCTAGTTTCGAGAAGGAATATGAAGGGACTATCGAACTGGGGATCAAAACAACAACGCAAGATGGTGATGGGGAAATCGTTGAATCGAGAGATTGGCGTGGTGTTACTGAGAAGCAAATTAAGGAGTTATTGGTGAGTTTCAAAGGACCACAAAAGCAGATTCCTCCTATGGTTTCAGCAATTCGTTCAAACGGAATACGATTATATAAACTTGCGCGAAAGGGCCAAGAGGTCGAACGGAAAGCGCGCGACATTGTTATTTATGAAATTATTTGTAATAGTATTCATCTTCCTTACATCGATTTTACTATTTGTTCTTCAAAGGGCACATATGTTCGAACTGTTGCCTATGATATCGGAGAACGTTTAGGAACAGGAGCATATTTAAAGAGTTTATGTCGTGTGCGTAATGGTTCTTTCCATGTGAGTGAATGTATACATATTGATGAATTAAAAAAGCTAAAGATACGCGATGATCTGAAGCGATTTATACGAAAAGATTTTTTTATAAAATAAAAATGTATTACAATACGTTTCTGTAGATGATGAAATAAAATGTTGGTAATAGAACATCTTACACAATTGAAACGCTTGGGAAGAATAAAGTTTGTCGGTACTATCGGCAACTTTGATGGTCTTCACCAAGCGCATCGGAAAATTTTAAATGATGTCAAGCGTATGGCAAAGCGGAAACATGCGCGTTCTTTGGTTGTTACGTTTAAGAATCAAACACGACAGCTCAGAGTAAAAAAAACAAAACCTATTTTAACATCTCATCAACATAAGCTTATATTGTTGAAACAAGCCGGAATAGATTACTGTTATGTTTTTCCTTTTCATTCTAAGTTTAAAAAGTTAACAGCAAAGCAATTTCTTAAGGATATTCTTTTTCGAAAATTTGCTCTTTCTCATTTAATCATAGGATATAATTTCCGATTTGGAAAGGGGCGGAAGGGGACAACCGCGTTAATTAAGCAAGAGGCGAAGAGGAGAGGCATCGGCTGTACGATTGAGGAGGCCATTACTCACCAGGCGATGAGTGTTAGTAGCTCTCGGATACGTTCGTTGATTTCTCAGGGGAAATTACTTAAAGCGGGGCGTTTATTAGGAAGACCATATTCTGTTTTTTCTACGGTGATCCATGGGGCTGGACGAGGCACCTCGTTAGGATTTCCCACTGCCAATTTAGATGTACAGAGCGAAGTCATGCCGCCCCTTGGTGTATACATTGTAAAGGTTAATATATGGAATGTTACTCAAAAAAGAACATGTTGGGGGATGCGTGTTAAGGATTGTTTAGAAAAGAAAAATCTCACGGGGGTATTGAATTTGGGGTATATACCGACATTTTGTGGATCTTCTTGTGTAAGCAAAGTTCCACACGCCGAAGTACATATCATCAACTTTACCAACGACTTGCGAGATAAGTTCTTAGAAATTATTTTTTTAAAAAAGATTAGAAATGAAAAAAAATTTTCGTCCACTGCTGCATTATGTAAACAAATAAAGCGAGATATACAACAGGCGCTTTCTTATTTTAGTTGATTTATTATTCAAGGTATCATATAATCTGCGATTAATATTAACATATTGAAAACAAAGGAGTTTAGTGAAATGCCATTAAGTAGTGAAAAGAAACGTACATTAGTTGATAAATACAAGCGAGATGAAAAAGATACAGGTTCATGTGAAGTGCAAATTGCATTATTTACAGAGCGGATTACGTATCTTACAGAGCATTTTAAGACACATAAGAAGGATCATCATTCCCGTCGGGGACTGATCAAACTCGTTAACAAGCGGCGTACGCTGCTTGATTATTTGAAGAAACATAGTGAAAACCGTTATAAAGACATTATTAAGAATTTGAAAATACGGAAATAATTGAAAATAAAAAGGATGTATTATGACAACTCAAGTTACGGGAAACATAGGAAGTAAGGAATTAATAATCGAGACGGGCAAACTTGCCAGGCAAGCTGATGGTGCAGTTACCGTTCAATTAGGCGGAACGGTAGTTTTTTCCGCTGTAGTTGCTGATAAAAATGAGCCGAAAGAAGAGCGTGATTTTTTTCCATTATTCGTTGATTATAGAGAAAGAACATATGCGGCAGGTAAAATACCAGGAGGTTTTTTTAAACGAGAAGCACGACCATCCGAGAGGGAAATCCTTACTTGTCGATTAACAGATAGAACACTGCGACCACTTTTTCCAAAAGATTATTTAAATGAGGTCAATATTTCATCTATTGTCCTTTCTGCTGATGGGGAGAATAATCCTGATATAGTAGGCATGATTGCTGCGTCCGCAGCCCTTATGATTTCCCCCATTCCTTTTTATGAACCAATCGGTGCTGTTCGTGTTGGCTACATTGACGAACAATTTGTTATTAATCCAACTTTTGATGAACTTGAGAATAGTACACTGGATTTAGTGCTCGCGGGAACAAAAGCAAATGTTAATATGATTGAAGCAGGGGCTCTTGAAGTTTCTGAGGAGTTAATGCTTCAGGCTATTGAGGTGGGGCATCGTGAATTAATTAAGATTATCGAGATACAAGAAGAACTTCAGAAAAAATGTGGTAAGGAAAAAGGGGAAGTAACTCCTCATAAACTTGATGCTGATACTGCTCAGAAGGTACGCAAAGCGACCGACGGGAAATTTCAGAAAATACATCTTATTAAAGATAAAGGCGAACGCAATCAAGCCCGCCAAAAACTGTATGATACCGTATTAACGCAGTTTCCTGTTGATGATCCTGAGTTTAAAGATACCGAAGTAAAGCGTACTTTTTCTCATTTTGAATCTGAAGATGTGCGGCACCTTATTGTCCATGGAAAAAAACGTCCGGATGGACGTCTCTTTGAAGATATTCGCGACATTACATGTGAGATTGAAGTCCTTCCACGAACCCATGGTACGGGGCTTTTTACCCGTGGGCAGACACAATGCCTTGCCGTTGCAACACTGGGAACGAAGGCTGATGAACAGCGGATCGATGCGCTTGAAGGAGAGTCAAAAAAGAATTTTATGTTGCATTATAACTTTCCTGGTTTTAGTGTTGGGGAGGTGAAACCAAATCGTGGTCCTGGCAGACGGGAAATCGGTCATGGCGCGCTCGCTGAACGGGCGTTAAAAGCAGTCATGCCAGATGAAGAGAGCTTTCCGTATACGGTCCGCATTGTTGCAGATGTTATGGAATCGAATGGTTCAAGTTCAATGGCATCGGTTTGTGCTGGAACATTATGTATGATGGATGCAGGAATTCCTATTAAACGACCTGTTTCCGGTATTGCTATGGGATTAATTACCGAAGGTGATGATTATGAAATTCTTACTGATATCGCCGGTATGGAAGACCATCTTGGTGATATGGATTTTAAAGTTGCGGGAACTCATGATGGGATAACCGCATTGCAACTTGATTTAAAAATTAAGGGGATTTCATTTGATATTATTCGAAAGGCGTTTCAACAGGCGAAGAAAGCACGTCTTGCGATATTGGACAAGATGACGTCGGTTATTGATAAACCACGAAGCGATTTATCGGTGTATGCACCACGGATTCAGATTCTACAGATTAAAACCAGTAAAATTAAAGATGTCATCGGCCCTGGCGGAAAGGTTATAAGAAGGATTATTGAAGAAACAGGCGTTAAGATCGACATTGACGATACAGGAAAAATTCTTATTGCATCGAGTGATGCAGAGGCATCACGAAAAGCCATTGAACAAATTGAAGCAATTGTCGAGGAAGTTGAAGTTGGAAAATGTTACACAGGGGCTATTAAACGAATTCTTAATTTCGGTGCCTTTTGTGAAATTTTACCTGGTACGGATGGATTAATCCATATTTCAGAATTATCTTCACAGTATATAAATAAGGTAGAAGATGTTGTGAAGATAGGGAATGTTGTAACCGTTAAAGTTATCGGGGTAGATGGACAGGGAAGAATTAATTTAAGTCTTAAGGCAGCCCAGGAGGGAAATAGTAATACCCAGAATAGTACGGAAAAAGGGTAAGGCATTTACGGTATTTCTTTAATTGTGAACGAGGAGTTTTCATCATAAACGCAGATAGAACGCAATCAAGCGCGCGTAAATCTGCGTTTATCTATTTCAAGGGATGTCATAACGTGGTAAAATGAACCATATCGATCTAAAAATAAAAAAGGTAAAGAAAGGTGCTGCGGTAGAGATTCCGCAGTATATGTCCGATGGTGCAAGCGGATTAGATTTATGTGTCAGCCTTGAAAACGATATAATCTTAGCTCCTTTTGAACGAGCGCTAATACCGACTGGTCTTTCGGTGAGTATTCCACGGGGGTTTGAAGCTCAAATACGGCCGCGAAGCGGCTTAGCCATAAAATACGGAATAACCCTACTGAACAGTCCTGGAACAATTGATTCTGATTATCGAGGAGAAATAAATTTAGTCGTCATAAATCTTGGGAGTGAACCGTTTGTCGTTAAAGATAAAATGCGCATGGCCCAGATGGTTATTTCTCAGCAGGTAAACGTAAATCCAGTTATTGTTGATGAGCTTGATGAAACGGTGCGTGGTGCTGGTGGTTTTGGGCATACTGGTATGTGAGGGAATAAAAGTTCATGAAAAAAGAGCGAATTAATGAAATCGTTGGCATTGTTTTTATTGCAGTAAGTATATTTATTTTTGTCAGTTTGTGGACGCATACAGATACTGATAATCCCTTTTATACATCATATCCGAATGAGGCAATTAAAAATAGTACAGGGCTCATTGGTGCATATATTTCACATGTCCTCATGTTTTCTTTTGGCTTGAGTTCGTATACTTTTCCATTTATTTTTTTATTTTGGTCAGTGAGTTTTCTAACACAAAAAGTTCCCTCAAAATTGTTTTTCAAAATTCTTGGGTTCCTTATTTTTCAATCATCATCCTCAGCACTCTTTTCGCTCCTTACCTCTGCTGAAAAGCAGTTTGCTATGGGTGGTATCTGGGGATATTTATTGAGTAGCCATCTTAATACGTATTTTGGCTTCAGTGGCGGCCTTATTATTGCTATTGCCTGTTTTCTTCTTTCCTTCATTCTGGCAACAGAGTTTCTTATTTTTCCTTATTTATCTAAAGGATTTGTTGCTCTCATGGGGAGGGTGGTCAATATATTTCATGAGATACAAACTGGAAAAAAGAGTAAAGTCATTCCTGACTTTACTGCAGGAGTTGAGAAAACGCGTATTAAAAAATATAAGCAGAAAAAAGAGGATTGCAGGGAAAAGGAAGATGCAGTCGAGGAGAGGAATATTTTCCACAAAATGCCAAAACTTAAAGTTAAACAATATGACCCACGTGTTGTAGATGCAGAAAGAGTGAGAAAACAGAAAAAAGCAGAGGAACATAAACGGGAAAAACAACAGACGCCTGCCTTTCTTCATACTGCAGAAACAAAGCAAAAGCGAAAAGAAGAAAGACCTGTGGAGGAAGATAAACCTGTCGTTTCGGTTTTTTCTGCTCATAAAGAAGATAAAGAAGGAGTGAGCGCGTATCAGTTCCCACCAGTTGATTTATTAGATCCTCCTGAGGTGATAAAAATAGAAGATGATTTAACAGAAAATTCGCGTATTTTGGAGAGTTGTTTGAAAGATTTTGATATTGACGTGCGTGTAACAGAAATAGAACAAGGACCGGTCATTACACGATATGAAATACTTCCCGCTCCAGGCATTAAGGTGAGTAGAATCACCGCGCTTCAAGATGATATCGCGCTTGTTATGAAAGCACCCAGCATCCGTATGATTGCACCCATTCCGGGAAAAGCTGCCATTGGAATCGAAGTGCCTAATACGACGATTAATGTTGTCTATTTACGAGAACTCTTACACCAATTAAGGAATGTAAAAATGAAGCCCAAGCTTCCGTTAGTATTAGGTAAAGATACGAGTGGAAAACCACTTATTGCTGACCTTACCGAGATGCCGCATCTCCTTATTGCGGGAGCAACGGGGAGTGGCAAAACAGTTTGTATTAATTCATTGATTGCTAATTTCTTTTATTTTCTTACGCCTGATCAACTAAAGTTTATTATGATAGATCCCAAGCGGGTAGAACTTGCTCTTTACAATGATATTCCCTATTTACTTTCACCAGTTGTTACAGATCCAAAGAAAGCTTCCTCGACGCTTAATTGGGTTGTGAATGAAATGGAGAACCGGTATAAATTATTTGCTTCTGTGGGAGTGCGTAACATTCAAGGATATAATACCCGCGAAGTACCTGAAGAAGAGAAGAAGAAAAAAAAGGAAGAAGGAGAAGAAGGGTTACCGAGCTTTTTGCCTTACATTGTCGTTATTATCGATGAACTTGCGGATCTTATGTTGCAGGCGCGCGATAAGGTGGAAACAGCTATTACGCGGCTTGCTCAACTTTCTCGTGCAACAGGAATCCATCTTGTTCTTGCAACACAGCGTCCCTCAGTTGATGTTATTACGGGAGTTATTAAGGCCAATTTCCCTGCACGCATATCATTCAAAGTTTCGTCAAAAACTGATTCACGAACCGTGTTAGATATGAATGGCGCTGATAAATTGCTTGGTAAAGGCGATATGCTTTTTCTAGAGCCTGGTCGGGCAAAACCAACCAGAGCACAAGCAACGCTCATTAGTGATAAAGAAATTAAGAGAGTCGTAGAATTCATAAAACAACAACGCAGACCTGAATATAATGAATCGATTCAAGCAGCCTCAAGTGGAAAAGGGAGTAAGCATAATTTTGAAAAAGATGAAATGTATGATGAAGCAGTTCGTGTTGTTTACGAAAGTAAACAAGCGTCTGTTTCTATACTGCAACGACGGTTGCGTTTAGGATATACTCGAGCTGCACGTATTATTGATATGATGGAAGCAGAAGGGGTTGTCGGGCCGTATCAAGGGAGTAAACCTCGCGAGTTGTTGTATAACAATATTGAGGATGAACCAGTAGAAGAATAAGCGATAAAGGATAGAGGATAAAAGAAATGCATTTTTTCTTTTACCTTTATCCTTTTTCCTTATGACAAAACAATATGAAGCCACATTCAATTACCATAGGCATTCTTTCACTCGGATGCCCTAAAAATCTTGTTGATAGTGAAGTGCTTTTAGGTTTTTTAGAGCAAGAGGGTTTTTCAATTTCCTTTGACGTGACCAATTGTGATGTTGCTCTTATTAATACGTGTGCATTCGTTGACGATGCCTGTCAAGAATCCCTTGATATGATTGAAGAGGTGTGCAATCTTAAAAAAGAGGGACACGTTAAATATGTTATCGTGTGTGGATGCCTCCCGCAGCGGTATCCTGAAGGAATAGATACCTGCAGAGAAAAAATTGATGCGTATATAGGAACAGGAGAAATTACACAGATAGGGACCATTGTTCGTGCGGTACTCAATAATGAAAAACCGGTTGAGTGTACATCTCCTACGTATCTCTATTCACATAAAAGCCCACGGTTTTTTTTAACTCCCCCATTTGTTAAATATGTAAAAATTGCAGAAGGATGTGACCACCAGTGTTCATTTTGTGTGATTCCTCATTTGCGCGGTTCCTATCGGTCACGGGAAATCGAATCAATCGTTACAGAAGTTACATCATTGGTAGATCAGGGGCTTCGTGAGGTTGTGCTTATTGCACAGGACACGAGTTACTATGGAAAGGATCGCTACGGACAGTTACGTTTTGCTGATCTTTTGCATGCAATATCTAACATCAAAGGCCTTACGTGGATTAGACCCTTATATTTGCATCCGAAACATATTACTGCTGATCTTGTATCAGTTTATAAATCAAACGATACCATATGTAAATACATTGATATCCCTCTTCAGCATATTAATAACGATATTCTGCGAAGCATGAGAAGAGGGATTACACGAGAAGAGATTACTGATTTAATTCATTTCCTTCGCCAAGAGATAGAAGGAGTGGTTATTCGAACGGCTTTTATTGTTGGATATCCTGGTGAGGGGTATGAGGAGTTTAATGAACTCCTCGATTTCATTGACGAGATGGCGTTTGAACGACTCGGCGCATTTATCTACTCGCGAGAAGATGGGGCACACGCGGCATCGTTAGAAGATACGGTGAGTGAGACGGTTAAAAAGTCTCGATTTCAGGATATTATGCTCTTACAACAGAAAATATCACGTGAGAAAAATAGCCAATTAAAAAATAAGGTTTTTCAGACCCTCATAGAAGGGTATAATGAAGACAAACCAGATTTTTTTATCGGAAGAACATATATGGATGCGCCAGAGGTTGATGGACTCATATATGTTAAAAAAAAGCGTGATATAGAAATTGGTAATTTTTATCCTGTTAAGGTAATGGATACCTTTGAATATGACCTCGTTGGAAAGATTGTAAAAAAATAATTTTTTCTCTTGTGATTATGGAACCATCGAATAGAAAGGAAAGTACTTCTATGCGTTCACAGAAACCACACGTAATAATTACACCAAATATGTTGACCGTCCTGCGTATTATTCTTTCGCTTATCATTTTTTATCTTATTTTTATTCCTTCCTTCATGATACGAATGCTCGCGTTATTCTTATTTATACTTGCAGTTGTTTCTGATTTTTTTGATGGCCATATTGCACGCAAAAGAGGTCTTATTACTACAGTGGGAAAAATTCTTGATCCCATTGCAGACAAAATATTGATATTAGGAATGTATATTTCTTTTTCATTATTAAACGTCTATTCCTTCTGGTGGCTGGTACCCATTATTATTCGAGAAATTCTTGTTACTGTTTTACGTCTTATTTTATTACTCAAAGGGAAAGTAATTGCTGCTGAAAAACTTGGAAAATGGAAGGTGGGGTTTCAAATTGCCTCACTTTTTGCAAGCTGGTTGTGTTTACTCTTGCGCGATCAAGTATCAGAGTGGCTATTGTTCAATCTCTATGGGCTTTGCTGCATACTCCTGTATGTGTCATTAATAAGTGCAATAGTATTAACACTGTATTCTGGATTGATATTTTGTATAAAAAATAACCGTTCATTTGCCGATGTTGGTATTGCCCGTTTTATGGGGACATTTTTCTTTTTTGGTACTTTCCCTTGGGCTCCGGGAACCGTAGGGAGTATCGGTGGTGTCATCGCATATCTTTTTTTACAACACAATGCTTTACTCTATAGTATTACTTTAGGTACCCTTTTTATTGTAGGAACATGGAGTGCTCGTCGAATGTGCGAAGCATGCAATGATCCTGACCCTCGCGAAGTCGTTATTGATGAGGTCGTTGGTATGCTCATAACACTTTTTCTCATTCCATGCCACAGAGAGGCCATACTTATTGGTTTTATCCTTTTTAGAATATTCGATATTGTGAAACCATGGCCTATTCGTTCCCTCGAAAGATTTAAAAATGGCTATGGTGTGATGCTTGATGATATTGTGGCGGGTGTCTTTGCGAATTTTTTACTCCAGATTATATATTATAAATTTTTAGTATAATCTCTTTCCTATGAAAAAACAGAATCCTACTATTGAGATCATTGTTATTGGAGATGAACTCTTATCCGGTAAAACGCTCGATTCTAATTCTCATTTTATAACGAAAGAGATAACACGTCTCGGGCTTCATACAAACACTGTTTCTATAATAGGGGATAACAAAGAACAAATAATCAAACTGATAAAGGAAAAGACCGAAAAAGTTGATGTGCTTATTATTACTGGTGGTCTAGGCCCGACACCTGATGATATTACCCGTTTTGCAGTATCAAAAGCGATAAGGGAAAGGCTCGTACAATTTCCCGCCCTTGTTCGAAAAATACGTAAAAAACTTAAAAACGTTCCAAAGCAAATAGCACGCATAAGTGAGATCGAAGCACTCCTTCCTGAAACTTCTGTACCGCTTGAAAATACCGTCGGTATTGCACCAGGATTTAGAGTGAGCAAAAATCGATGTGTGTTGTTTTGTATTCCTGGTGTTCCTGCTGAGGCGCACGCTATGTTTTATAATAATATTAAACCATATCTGAAAAAAAGTTTTAAGAAAAAAAACAGTATGCATTATATCATTAAAACAGTTGGGCTTCGTGAAGCGGAAATTTATGTTATGATCAAACCATATCTTCATTCTGCTATTACTATAGGAATGTATCCACGTGGTCGCGAAGTTGAAATACGTCTTCAAACAGAATTGAAATATCGTACCATAATACAGCATAGGTATAAAAAGATTAACACACTGCTGAAAGAATATGTCTATAGTAATAGTGATGAATTACTCGAAGAAACAATAGGGAATCTCCTCAGAAGAAAAAAGCTTTATCTTGCCTGTGCTGAAAGTTGTACCGGCGGGCTCATTGCAAAACGTATTACCGATATTCCTGGTTCCTCTCGTTTTTTTCTCGGCGCAACCGTTACGTATTCAAATAGGTTAAAAGAAAAGTTGTTGAATGTTAAGAGACACAGCATTGTTCAACAGGGTGCGGTGTCAGCTTCTATTGTACGCCAGATGGTAAAAGGTTTAGTTAAATGTACTGGAGCCGATATCGGTATTAGTATTACGGGGATTGCAGGACCAGGGGGCGGTACGCAGAAAAAAAGGGTTGGATTGGTCTATATCGGTGTATCGTATAAAGGAAAAATTCAGGCAAAAAGATTCCAATTTAAGGGAAACCGTGAAAAAGTTAGATGGTTAGCTTCTCAAGCTGCGTTTGAAACAATTTGGCGGATCGTTCGATAGAAAAAAATCACTATGGAACCAGTACGAAGTTTTCTTGCATTAGAATTCGGCTTACACTTCAAAAATGAGATTGCATCGGTGATTCAGGCTCTTCAAACACAACACACCAAGGTGAAATGGATTAATCCTGAGAGAGCACACCTCACCCTTCATTTTTTT
>JAHJGZ010000223.1 GCA_018823795.1 Candidatus Omnitrophota bacterium | reverse complement strand
GCAGATAATTGCTGGCCGTATATTGGCTTGGGATGTTGCTATCGAGACCAAGGGGAGTATGAAACAGCGGAAGATCTTTTTAGGAAAGCAATAGCTATAGACGAGAGCAATAGTGCAGCATATTTTGAATTAGGGAAACTGTACAATCGTATAGAAAGTTATCAAATGGCAGAAGATATGTTGCGAAAAGTAATAGCATTAGAGCCCAAAAAGATAGAGGGATATAGTCAATTAGGCTGGAACTATTACGATCAAAAGAAATATGAAGAAGCAGACAAGGTATTTGCAGGAATAGCCGGAATGGATATTGAACATAAAGAGGTTGAACTTCAATTATACGAAAAATTTAAAAATGCAATACAAACAATACCGCCTGATTATGATGAATTAGGTGAAATGTATAGAGCACGGAAAAAGTATCGTCAGGCTGCAAATGTCCTTAAACAGGCCATAATAAAGGATTCAGATAATAAAGAGTCGTATTTGGGTTTATTAGCCTTATGCTATTATGAACAAAATCTGATTAATCAAGCGATTGAGACTATCAGAAAAATAATAAGTGAAAATCCGACAAATGATTATGCATATAGTTTGCTCGCCAATGTGCATATGAGAAAGCAAGAAAGTAAATTAGCAGAGAGCTATTTTAGAAAGGCTAATGCGTTGAGATTGGAGAAATACAACCCCATGACACGCCGTAATTATCGAAAACTCAAAGATATTGTATTACAGCGCGGGATAAAACTTGTATGTGTGCAGTATCCGATGCGAAGTGTGGATTCGTTGATAAAAATGTTTGACAATAAAGAAAGAATTATTTTTGTTGATAATAGAAAAGCGTTTAAAGACGCAGTCGCAGAAACAAATTATAATGAATATTTTGTTGACTGTTTCGGAGGGGATTTTGGCCATTGCACTGAAAAAGGAAATAGATTACTCGCGGAAAATATAGCGCAGGCTATTCTTACAGAATGTTTTGACAGGAAACTTCATCTAATGAAATAAATTTATGTTGACTGATAAAGGTAAGATGCATCAAAGTAAACCTATGTATAACGATACACTCTCTATAGGCAAGCCGCATTTTTGTGATATTACCATTGCAACACACTGTAATCTTCACTGTAAGATGTGTAAAGCATGGCATGCACCTGCTGATGGTCCGCATTTGAGTTTTGAAGAAAGCCGGCACTTCATTGATTCTTTAGCTGAATTTGTTGAGACTCCTTTGGAAATTAATGTTATGGGTGGTGAGCCATTACTTGTTCCGTGGTGTTTAGACCTTTGTAATTATATTTCAGAGAAAGGATTCCGTTCGATTATTTCAACAAATGCTTCACTTATTGATGAAGCGATGGCAAAACGGATTGCTGATTCTAAACTTTCGGTTCTTGCGATTTCTTTAGAAAGCATAACGGCAGCAATGCATGATACGAATCGAGGAAAGCAGGGACTTCACCGCCAGATAATGCAGGCGATCGAATATTTGGATAAATACGCACGGAAAGATCTGTGCGTTACGCTATTGACGATACTGATGGAAAAAAATATTGATGAAATTATACCGCTTGCAGAATGGGTTAATACAACCCCGCTATTTCAAAATATTTCTTATCTTGCACTACTTGAGACGGGGCTCGTGAGTGAACACAAAAACTGGTTTCGACAAGATGTCTATAAGGATTTATGGCCGCAGAATAAGGGACAGCTTAATGCGGTTATTGATGAACTTATCCGTTTGAGAAAGGAAGGATATAGAATCTGGAATCCTCTTTCACAGCTCGATGCGTTTAAAGAATATTATGAAGAGCCCGATCTTTTTATGAAACAAACTCCTTGTAAATTACATGACTATATTATTGATTTAGATGAAAATGCGAATATTTATTTAAGCGGTGAGATGCTTGGAAACCTTAGAGAAGATAATCTTCGTACGTTGTGGTATTCAGAAAAAGCACAACATGTCAGAAAGAAAATACAGACGGAAGGCCCAGGGGAACGGTGCTGTGTTATAAACTTTGTATGTGCTTTCCCCGCTGATGACGTGTATCTAAAAGTGAGAGAAAATACATGAGAGAACAATCTGTTGTCGATAGTAATAAAAAAGAGAAGCGGAAAATTCGAAAACCGAAGTTTTCGGTTATTGAGGTCATCCGTTCATGTCCGTTGCAATGTCAGATGTGTTACAACTGGAAGGCTGCCACGGTACAGGATTTAATCACACTTGATGATATGAAACGTTACGTATCACAGCTTGCCGAGTTTGTCGATAAACCATTTGAAATTAATCTTGCAGGTGGTGAACCATTGTTACGTAATGATATTTTTGAACTTATTCAGCACATTATTTCTTATGATTTTTCTGTTTCGCTCACAACCAGTGGGTATCTTCTCAATGAATCTATGTTGCAAAGGATCGTTCATTCTGGATTAACCTATATGCCTATTTCGCTCGATAGCCTTGATGAAGATGTGCATGACGCTTTGCGAGGGCGGAAGGGAACGCACAAGAAGGTAACCGAAGCTTTATCATTTTTGTTAAACAATAGGGGGAGTTTACGGAACCTTACCATTCAAACAATTATTATGAAACCCAATCTGAGGGGAATTATCCCGCTCATTAAATGGGCACATGAGCGCAACATAGCGGTTTCCCTTATGGCACTTATGCGGCCAAATGGTGTTCCAATTGATCTGCAGTGGTTTCAAAAGGATGCAGTTTCATTTTTGTGGCCAGATGATTGGAAGAAAGCGCATGCGGTTATTGATGAAATTATTGCATTGAAACGGAGTGGTTATCGGATAGATAACCAGGTGCAACAATTATATGTGTTCAAAGAGTATTATAAAAATCCAACGGTATTTGTTAAGAATGCGCCCTGCAGTTTAGGGGATGGGATTGTGAATGTGAGTCCTGAAGGCAATATCTATTTATGCTGGGAGAAAGGACCGCTCGGAAATATTAAGCACGATGATATGTATGCATTGTGGTATGCAGAGCGAACAGCGCAGATACGCGAAGATATTGTTCGTTGTACACAGAATTGTTCGGAAATGGTTAATTGTTTTTTTGAGGGATAACAAAGTATGTAGGGTAAACAGACGAGGAGTACGGCATGAAGGATACATGGTGGCTGCGATTAGCGTGTTTTTTAAGCTCTGATTTTGCAAATAAATATCGGCAAAAGATTCAGACAAAAACACGTGATGATTTACCGGTGCGTATTAGTGCGCGTGAAACACAAAATATTTTTACAATGCTCGGTGATGATGCAGAACTGCACGATAGAATTTATGACGTTCAGGGAAATTTTCATGAAACCTATCGCAAAATACAGCAGGCTGTTAATGATCAACAATCGTTCAAGATCGTTGTAGGTATCTCGCGATATAATTTTTACTGTTTGGATGCCATAATTAATTTTTGTTTTTCGCTGTATGGTGAAACAACAAGAATTAAGCAGCCGTTCGATATTTTCCCGGTGCAAAAAATCGCTGGCAGATATAAGAAGCATATAAAAATATTGCAGAAAGAGCTCAAATTTCAAAATACCGTTATTCTTGAATATGTCGATGATGAATTTAGTGAAATACTTTCGAGGTTGCAAGAGCAGGTTCGCTTGAATCCTTTATATGAACGGGAATACATACGGTTTTTTAGTATTATTTGTGAGAAAACGTTTATCGGCCCTGCAACCATTGTTATGGATTTATATCATCGTTGTAATACCAATTGCCGCCATTGTTGGGTTCATACACCGGTACTTTCCCAGCCGGAAGAATTTCTGAACCGGACAATAGACGATAACCTTTTTCATTCCATTATTGATGACGCTGCTGCAATGCAGAGCAACCTTGTCATTTTTCAGGGCGATGGCGAGCCACTTATGTATGAAAAAACTATTGAACGATTACGTTACGTTCGCCAAAAAGGTATTGACGCAATGATATTTACCAACGGGTTTCTCTTAAATGAAAAACGTTCTCTCGAATTGATCGATATGGGTGTAAAAGAGATATATTGTAGTCTCCCTGCGGGGACGAAAGAAACCTATGGGCGGGTATGTCCGAAACATATTAATGATGATTTTTTTGACCAGATTGTTGCCAATTTAAAAGCGTTTGTTTGCTTACGAAAAAAACAGGGGAAGGAATTTCCCCGTCTTATTATGACGCATGTCATGCATAATGAAAATTATCAAGACCTTATTCAAATGGCAAAGCTCAGCGTTACTGTTGATGCTGATGCCGCACGGTTTTATTTGATCCGTCTCGATGATATGAATATGGATTTAAAATTAACTACCGAACAGGTCCGGAACATGTGTGGCGATATCGGTAAAGCCGAGAAGATTCTTAATAAGCATGGCATTCATTTTATCGATAATGTCCGCTTTCAGTTTGAACATTATAATGAGCAAACAGGATCGTGGTGTGATGATGTTTTTTTAAAGCAAGGATGTTTTGTCGGGTGGTTCTTTTGTCTTATCCCGGCGTTAACCGACCTTAGCCTTTGTTGTCATCTTCGTACACTCGGCAATTTAAAGAAAATTCGTTTTAAGGATTTGTGGTTTTCTCCTGAATATGAAAGATATCGGAGACAGGCGAAATATCTTCAATATAACCAAGACGTGACATTTGTGAATGGTGTTAAGTTAGGGGATGAGCATTGCACGCATTGTGATAATCATCAAACCCTTATTAATACGATGGACGATATGAAAAGTTTAGGATGGGACCGATATCTTAATCTTAAATAGTAAAGTGTTTGTTAATAGACAATGCAGAGAATATATAAACAACTCTTTGATAATGGTGAATTGCAAAAACGGACGGAATACCTTTTGTCACTTTTACAGGAGTGCACGTTATGTCCACGGCGCTGTGGCGTGAATCGATTAACGGATCACAGGGGATTTTGTAAAACAGGTCGTCATGCTATTGTTTCGAGTTATTGTGTCCATCGTGGTGAAGAGCCACCGATAAGTGGTCAGCGGGGATCGGGCACTATTTTTTTTGCATGTTGCAATCTGCGGTGTATATTTTGCCAAAATTATGACATAAGTCATGGTGGTGAGGGAGATGAAACAAGCGCTGAGGATTTAGCGCATGTGATGATCGATCTTGAAAAAAAAGGGTGTCATAATATTAATTTTGTTTCTCCGTCACATGTTGTGCCGCAAATTTTCGAAGCATTATGTATTGCTATCCCCAAAGGGTTATCGATACCGCTCGTATACAATACCAATGGGTATGATACCTTAGACGTGTTACAGCAATTTGACGGTATTATTGATATTTATCTACCTGATTTTAAATATAGTTCTGATAATAATGCCCAAGTATTTTCATCGTGTAGTAACTATTGGCAAGTAGCAAGAAGTGCAATTAAAGAAATGTATCGGCAAGTAGGGCCGTTGCAATGTGGTACGGACGGTGTGGCAGAAAAGGGGGTATTGGTGCGCCATTTGGTGCTGCCGAATAATGTTGCCGGAAGTTACGAGATATTAGAATTTTTAGCAAAAGAGATTTCGCACGATATTGCACTCGGCATTATGGCACAATACAACCCCTGTTTTAAAGCATATGATAATGAGCAGATAGCACGAAAGGTTACGGTTGAGGAATATGGCCAGGTATTGCAATGGTGTGAAGAATTTGAATTTTCCGATGTGTTTTCTCAAAAACTGAGCAGCTCAGATATTTTTTTACCAAATTTTAAAAAAGCAGATCCATTTAATCAAAAATTATGAAAAAAATGCTATTAGCGTAGAGTTAGACGAAGCCGTTATTGAGAGATTAAAAGCTTTGGGATATATAAACTGAGAATAGTAATAAGTTGTTGTTTGTAAAGAATTTTTTGATAAAGCCATGAATGATAGCTCCCATCTAATAAGTAATAATAGTGCTGATTTAATTTTGATTGTAACACCACCTTTTTTGACTGAAACGGTTCCCCTTGGCGTTGGATACTTAAGTGCTTTTATCAAAGGAAATGGTTTTAATGTGGATGTAATCGACTTGAATGTCCACCTCTTTAATAAGAGTGATGAAAAAAATAAGAAGTGGTGGGAGATTGCCACCATTGGCAGTTTCACCGGAACATGTTTAGGCCAACAATTTGTTGAAGTATTTCAAGAAGAATTATGGGCGTTTATTAATAGGATACTGGAGCGGAAAGAAAGAATAATTGGTTTTTCCACCACGGCGGCAAGTATTGGCGTTGGTATGTATCTTGCGCATCAAATAAAATTACACGATCCGTCAAAAATCGTTATATTGGGTGGACCGGGTGTGTATGATAATTATCATGAAGTTGATGCAGTTCATTTAGTTGACATTTTTGTTATAGGAGAAGGGGAAAGGCCCCTGCTTGCTCTTCTCAGACGATATCATGAACAGAAAACACGAGAAAGTCTTTTAGGTATT
>JAHJGZ010000021.1 GCA_018823795.1 Candidatus Omnitrophota bacterium | reverse complement strand
TTTTAAAAAAATAATTAAATCTTGCATTTGTTCACCCGGTAAATAGGTTAGGGTCCCACCCCCGAAATATATAAATGGAATCTTCAAATCCTCGTCATCAATTTTTTTAAAAAGCAAATCTGCTTCTTTTTTAAGCGCGTCGATATATGTATTCACGACTGACTGACTGCAGTTCGGGAAACTTGTAAGATAACAAAATTGGCATTTGCTAACACAGAATGGAATATGCACATATAATGTTACCGCCTTTTTCTCTTTTTTTGCAAAAATTCGTTCTCTATCACCTTTCGTAACAGGAAACATACGATGGTGTGGAAACGTACCTAGTTTATACTCTCGTCTATAATCAATGCTGTTAATAAAATATTTTTCTTTTTTAAGGTGTGTACTGTCAAACTGTTGCATAATCGCCTTTGATTTATCTACTAAATCATTATTTTTCATACGCATTCCTTAATTAAGGTTATATCCTTCCGCCGCATATATGCATTTAACACACCGAGTCCTAAAGGTAGACGCATGGTACCACCCAAAGTAAATACTCCCTCAACAGGCGGATTGATCAGCAATGTTTTCATAACATATCAATTTATATTAATCGCATCCGAGATAAAAATTACCGCCGACACATTACAGGCCTTAAAATATCCACAATTATTATCTTTCTATCTTAATTCCATGCCGTTTTTTCCATTCATCAAAATAATACTGAAGATGTGTTCGCGCTTTTACAACTTTATAGGTATACGGGTGTCGTAATGGTATTTTTTTAATATCACCAATATTAAAAATGTATTTCATCAAATCTAAAATAAAACGAAATCCTACTTTTTTAAAATCAGTTATTACCCATTGACCTATCCACCACAGACGGAAAAACCATATTATTCGGTTCAATTCTTTAACGCTTAAAGAGGTAGTACCTGTTCGACAAAGGTCATCCCCTTTGAGAAAGTTAAAATCTTTATCAGTTTCATCGATGGATATGCCAATTGCTTTTGAATAGTCTGTCCCCGGATATGGTTGACAAAAAGGCATCCGAACCTCAATAGGAGAATGACGTTTTATAAAATCAATATTCTTCTTAATAGTTTCTTTACTGTCTGCTGGACATCCTATCATCATTAAAAATAAATAATGGATATCATATTTTTCAATAAGTTTTATAGTCCACTCTATTCGTTCATTGCTTAATTGTTTCTTATAAAACACATTACGCACATTCTCATCTGCCGTTTCAACGCCAAAATTGAATTTCATGCATCCTGTTTGAGAAGCAAGTTGTGCCCATTGCTCAGTAACCACATCTGCTCGTGTCATACATGCCCACGGTAAAATCTTATGAAGGCCTTCTTGCTTATATAAAGAGCAAAACTGCTCAAATTGTTCCCAATCTGCCCCGAATAATCCATCGAAAAAATCAATGCCGCGAAAACCAATACCCCAATATTTCTTGATATTTCTCTTAATTTCTTCAATAATATTTTCCGCACTGCGTACCCTATAATAGGTTCCTGGAACCGATGCGCGTATTCTATGGACTGAACAGAAGTTACAGCTATATCGGCATCCTCGAGATGTTATATGCATTAATCCTCCA
Source organism: Candidatus Omnitrophota bacterium (assembly GCA_018823795.1). Lineage (GTDB taxonomy): Bacteria > Omnitrophota > Omnitrophia > JAHJGZ01 > JAHJGZ01 > JAHJGZ01. The sequence goes on along the minus strand of JAHJGZ010000021.1, from coordinate 19,198 downwards.
ACTCCTGTATAAACTGAATTCACACCCATATATTTTTCGATATCCCAATAGTCCCAATTAGGAAACGGCAAATCATCAAGATTTAATTCAAAAGGTCGCAATGTATTTCTAACGATCTTGCCCTTTTTATCCTTAAACCAAAACCCATCAACGAATGGTTCTTTACCCGTTTCCAATGTGTCTAAAAATTCTAAAAACGATCTCTCCCCTTCCCCGATACATACACTATCAATACAGGGATGCCCGATAACTTCTTCCGGACTAATTGTTGGATGTACTCCTCCAAAAACAATATGGAGATGAGGAAAAAGTTTTCTCGTTAAACACGCTAACGTTAACCCTAAAGGAAAACTAAAAGAACTGACCGAAAAACCAATAATATCCGGTTTGTCTTCTCTTAAACGTTTTTCAAAATATACCATATAATTTTTCCACTCAAACGTCAAATCTACAAAAGAAACAGAATGACTGTTATCAATAGATGCAATAAGATAGGCTAAACCCAAATTGGGAAGAGGACCATAGCCAACATTAGGATCAACTAACATTACTCTCATTGCTACCTCTCATTTTGCGTAATTATTCAGCGCCATTGAGTTAAGAACAGTGATTACGTAGATTTAAAGGCGCGATTACACAGATTATATCATAATAGCGCACATCCTCTAAAGTTTTCCCTATTGAGCGTCCATTACGGTTCTGAGGGCAGCATCTTAAAGATAAGATTCATCCCTGAGGATTGCTTTTTCATTACTTATATAAGCTCTTCTAAAATGCAACCATAAGGCACTCGACTGCCATTATTCTCTCGTTTTATCAAAAAGTAGATCCAATCCCATACGAAGTGCATCACCAATGAGGGCTTCATCACTTTCATCCCTTATAGTCTGATCTGACTCTGCCTCTATGGCTCCGATAGGCCGACTTTCATCTGTAGCAGTAATATCATCATCCGTAATAGCAGTCCTTTTGCTAACCGGACGAGCATCTTCATTTGAAACTATTTTTTCTCGTTTAAGAATGCTATCGAGCCCTTTCTGCAAAAGGCCAGATACAATTTTTTTCACAACTCCCCCGGTCACTGAATAACGTGGTTTCATAACATGCCCCGTAATACTGAGAGGAATACTTATTACTTCTACCTCGCTTACTCCCGGAATAAAAGTACGACTTAATTGCGGAGAAAGAAATACCTCGAGAATATAATCAAGATTTCCACGAAATGATAAGGAACCGGCAGCTTTTATTCTGAAATCATCTGAAGTAAGTTGCACTTCATCCGTTATAATTTTCCCCGTTTCAATACGAAATGGTGCTTCAATATCGCTAAACTTCGTTCCACCATACGCATGCTCTTTCAATCCTAACAAATTTTTTGTCTTGGATAATGCTTTGAATATATCAATTTGCTTTAATTCTCCATCACGGATAAGGACACTTCCTCCTCCTTGTAAACTTTTTTCTATCTCTTCCAGCCTGAATCCTTGGCCGTTCACATTCACATCACATGAAAGGTGACCATCGATTATATTTTGGTAATCAGCACCTTGAATAAAAATAAACAATTGTTCAAGATTAACATCTTTCACGTGTACTCTATTTTGATACGTAAAGGGTTTTTGTGTCATATCAAACGTACTTTGATAAGCCAAGGTTCCATCTAATCCTTTACATTCAAAATTTTCCATACGCAAAGAACCATCATGTAACTGCACCACACCTTTTACTGTTTCAAAGAATGTATCCTTATATAATACCTTATCAAAATAAAAAGCCCCTTCCGCCATATAATTTTGCACACGCGTAACCCAAGTATTATCGGAAACGGTTTCTGCGTCTGTGTGTTGAGCATTTTTTTCTAACACAATTGGAACGTGAGCCGCTTGATTTTGTTTGTCTTTTTCTTGGTTACGTCCCTCTTTTCCTTCTAAAGTAAAATATTGTAGCACGGTATCTAAATTAAAACTTGACGAATATATATCAAATGAGACATTCGGTTTCATTTTATAATTTTCGACAGAACCCCATCCCTTAAAAGAGGAATCAAACAACATAAATGCTGTTTCGTTCATCTCAATCTTATGCTCATCAAACGTAATAGACGAATCAAGCCCTTCCACAATAAGTGTCTCATTGCGCTTTAATAAAACATCATCAAGCGTGACGCCAATATTAAATTCCATAGAATCGCTTTTCGTTAATACGCCTTGGGCATTGCACACGATTTTCGCTCTACCTCCAACAGCAAGGCCTTCCATAACAGGTAGATAATCATTAAATGGATCAAGCGCAAATTTATTAGTAAGGAATGTACACTCTCCCTCTTGAGAAGCAAAATCAAAATCGGGGATATCCCCCTTAAGGGTGAGGTCTTCCATGAGAAGCGTAAAAGCACCGTTCAGTGATCGAGATGCCTCTATATCAAAATTTATTTCCACTGACAAAGGAGAATGAAGCGGCTTCATAAAATATGGATTAAAAATAAACTTATTATTCGTGAAATCAAAATTTCCTTTTAAGTTCTGTTTGAAAAAATCTCCTTTAATAATCGCATCAAAAGTGGTTTTCCCATCGATAGTATATTCAGGCGGTATGTTATTTAAAAATAAATCGCCAAGAAAGGGAACATCTAAAATATTACATTCTGAAGAATAACACCTCATAGTAATGAGCCGATCGATAAAATCAACATTACCTTCAAGTTGAACATGCGTTGATGCAAATGTCGCACGGAATTTATTCACGTGTAATGATTGTAAAGGAAATGGAAAAAGGAAGTCTACATCAAAAGTAGCATTGATATCTTTATTGTACTGAGGAAATTCTTTTAATAAGAGATGGCAGTCCTTTACTTCTACCACGCCGCTTACCTGAAGATTTTTGTCTCCTTTTACCTTGCGCACTGTCAGGTCTGCAGACATAGTGCCTGCTTCAATACGTGAGGGTAAAAAAGAAAAATATGTGTTAAACACATCATAAAGTTTAAAATCCTTGGTAGCCACAGTGGCTTGAAATTCCGACCCCTTAAAAACGTCTTGTCTACTTATCGTTACCGTCCCCTGCGTAAGTATATACTGTTCACCCCGCGATAGAATTCCTTTTAACGTAAATGTAATTGGCTTGGCAAAAGTGACATTTTTAAAAACGCCGCTAACATCACGAATTGCTTCTTCAAAAACAAGATTTTCTTCTGCATCGAACTTTTTGTAAAAAATAGTGAGGTCCTGTATTTTTAGTTTTGAAATAATAAAATCGGTGTGAGCCGTTCCCTGAGTAACGGCTGGTTTTGACTTCTGATCATTCCCGAGAGTATCTCTTGTGTTTTTCGATTGCTGTGCCCTATGTCGTGCTTGATCGAGTATAAACTCATGCACATTATGTTTGTTCCCGCGTTTTTGTATAGTCAATGTAACTTGTCTTACGGTAAGTTTTTTTATTGTAAAACGTTTTAAAAAAAGTGACGCGAGATGAAACTTGACTTCGAGGCTTTTAATATTTATTAAATCTTTTTCTCGGAAGTATTCTTTTTCGCGAATGGAAAAATTTTTCAGCTGTAATGATAAAGATGGTATGATTTTTATGTGCAGAGAATCAAAACTAATAGGACGCCCCAATTGCTGTTCAATGATGTTTTGCACAACAGCATCTGCATGCAGATAACGAGCAAAATGAGGGAAAAAATAAATAACGGCAATGAGGAGCAGTGCAATTATTGCAAATAAAATTAAAAAGGATCGTTTCATTTTAAAACAAATATACTATATCAAAATATTAAACTATTTATTACACAAGGAAAGATCATCAAGAATAATAATCCATGTCACAATTTTAATAAATATAATGACTCTCTGCTATTCATTATGTAGGATCAATATGATGAGCTTGAGAATTCTCCAAGAGGTGCATACTGGTAATCTTCAAAAAACTCCGCACACCCTCCGAGCAGGCAAGAAAATGAAATGATTAATATGATGGCACAGAAAAAAATTCTTCTCATAACAACTACGCAATTATCGTTTGGTAAACTGAAATGCTCGTCGTGCACCTTTACGGCCGTATTTCTTCCTCTCTTTTTTACGCGGATCACGAGTAAGAAGACCTGCCTTACGTAGAAGCGTTTTCCAACTGATATCGAACTTTACAAGAACTCGAGCAATACCATGCCGAAGTGCTCCAGCTTGGCCGCTTTCACCACCACCTCGAACAGTTGCTTTGATATCAAAACGATTTTCCGATTTTGTTACTTCAAATGGCTGTTGAATAATCATGCGAAGATCCGCACGTCCAAAAAAATCTTCCATTTTCAGTCCATTGACCTCAATAATACCATCACCTTCTTTAAGCCATACACGTGCAGTTGCTGTTTTCCGACGGCCGGTCGCATAATATTTTGTATCAGACAATGTCACATCCTCCTTTTAATGAGCAGATATGTTACATCAGCTAAAAGTTGATGTAACATATAGGCCGTTTGGCCGTCTGCGAATTAATTCCCCACCCAGTTATGAATAGTACAAAAAACAATACTCTTATTTCAAAAAAACATTTTTATCTCTTAATCTCCTACCCAAAAATAATTATCTGGGTGGGGGATAAGTTCAGCCAGCAGATTTACCTTCACTTCGTTCGGTAAATCTGCTCTTCATTTGATTTTCATTTCAACAGGCTGTTGAGCCTGATGGTTATGTTTGCTATTCGCATATATTTTAAGGTTTTTAAGGCGATGGTCTCTTAAGTTATTGTGTGGCAACATCCTTTTAACAGCCAATCGAATAATTTCCTCCGGCTTTCTTTCCATAAGACGCTTAAAACTATATTCTTTGAGTCCACCGGGATAGCCAGTATAATGCCGATATACTTTTTGGCTTTCTTTTTTTCCCGTTACTTTAATATCTTTTGCATTGATGACAATAACATAATCACCACAATTTTGATGTGGCGAATAAGAAGATTTATGTTTTCCGAGGAGTACTGTTGCAATTCTCGTCGCTAATCGTCCAAGAATTTTTCCTTGGGCATCAATAAGAATCCATTTTTTTTTCAATTCTTTTTCTTTAACCATATATGTTTTCATAGCACACTCTAAAGCACCTTTCCTTATAGATTTATTATTGTCACATGCCTTAACTTATTGATTTCATTTTCTTTAAAAGAGTGACGAATTGTATCAGAAAATAACAATTTTGTCAAAAAACTCTTTTTTTGAATGGTGTAAATTGTAATTTTAAAATGATAAATATTTTCATAAGACGCTTCTATTAAATAGCTTATAAATTATTTGCAAAGGATGGCACTTAAGTGGTTATTTCTTGAAGAAAAGGTAATTGAATCTTTTACAACAGAGAAATAGTACTTTCACAAAAGCTTCTAAGGCTATACTCAGCGACATTTTAGACCTATCATTTTTTCTTCCTTTAAATACAATGGGGTATTCAGTCATCATGATTTTTTTTAAACAGGCACGAAACACCATTTCTATTTGAAAAGCATACCCCCTTGATGATATGGTATTATATTCTATACGTTCCAATACCTGTCTTCTCATGCATTTAAAACCACTCGTTGAATCCTTAATAGCAATACACAATACACTCTTAGAAAATACATTAGCTGCTTTACTCAATAAAAGTCTTTTTAATGGCCATTGTGCAATGCCACCCCCTTTAACATACCTACTCCCTATAACGAAAGCATATTCATCCAGTAAATTAACCATCTGAGGAATATCAGAAGGAGAATGAGATAAATCTGCATCCATCTGAATAATGACATCATATCCTTTTTCTAAAGCATAGGTAAAACCTTTCTTATAAGCACTCCCCAATCCCCGTTTGTTTTTACGTGTTATCAGATACAAATGACTATAGGTATCTTGTAATTTTGCGACTTCCTGAGAAGTACCATCCGGAGAATTATCATCTACAATAAGAACATCTAGTGTGATTTTAAGAGAAAAAAGTTGTTCTATAAGCGAGTGAATATTCGTTACTTCATTATAGGTAGGAATAATGCTTATTATATTTAGATTATTAAACTTAGATTTCATAATCGATACTATTTATTTAAAAAATTATTTTCAGAAATATCTAATTTTTTAAGGGTTCATTATTATTGAAATACTTGTGAATCTGCCGTGTATTGGAAAATTCTTTTGCCTTTTCATAGAAACGTTTATGGTCAGCATTGCTACCCATAAATTGAAACCAGCCATCTAATATCTTCCCGGGAGAACCGCCATGGTCACCAACATGACTTGAAAGATCAAAAAGATTGTCCACATACTGCCTCAAAATATATGCATTAAGCACACATTCCGTAGAAGATCGGCGGCCCGCAAATATGAGTAAAATTATATCATTAGTGATGCATACTTTAAAAGGGGAATATTTACGCTTGGAAATCGTCTGGATATTTTGAGCATGTGTGCCAAAAATAAAACAATGAATAGCACAGAGCGACACATGGATCGGTAAACACACAGGTAGAAAGAGGATCTATTCTTTTGAATTTTGAAAAATATCTTTTTTTATGAAACATAATGATATGCATAAAAGAAGGGATATTCTTAAACGGATTTTTCTTTGCAGGGAATATATACCTATGGCAGATTTTCATTACCACACACCAGAGGTATACCAAAAAAATACTCAGGTCACGTATGGGCTGAAGAGTGTTCATTGCTCCTTTATAACGTATACTTTTAACCGTAATCCTTTGATCTTGAAAAATCTGGTAGTTTACATAAGGGACATTTATTCCGTATGACATCATTATCCATGCCATAAGGTTGATGCGCGGGTTAAAATCTATAAGCTTTTCTCTGTGGTCTCGCTCGTCAATTTTAAACTGCACATTTGCAAAACCCTTGTAATGAAGTTTTTTGAGCAGCATAAAAACATTTGGATCGACATGAGCTATCGATAAATGGTTATGATCAGAACCATTATTTTGCCATATCTTCAGTGCGGGCTCTTCAGATTGAAGCTTGTACGATAGAGCAAGATTATAATTATTAGCGGTTAACACATGATCGGAAATAAACTTATTCCCCGGTATAAATTCTTGGACCATAAGATTATCTGTTTTTAGTTTTAATGCATTAAAACGAGAATACAATTTTTCTTTATTATTAATTTTATAGATGTTCTGTGCTACAGTACCAAAACATGGCTTCACAAGAACAGGAAAACGTAAATGAGACAGCGCTTTCTCAAGAGAAGATTCATCGGCCAGTAAGAAGGTTTGTGGTATGTCAATCCCTGCCTGCGCTGCCATGGTCGTTATGGTATATTTATTCATTGTAGACCGTACTATTGAATAATGCGGAACAGGGATCGTAATACTTCTTTCACTAAAATGATGGTTATGTTTCGAAAAAAAAGATACCATGGCATCGCTGCTTGGATAGATAACGGTAATTTTTTCCCGTTTACAGATATGTAGTATTTCTGCGAGAAAATTTTCTTCTAGAGCCGTCGCCTTTTCCGTGCAACCATTCTTAAACCAAGCATCGTTTATACCCGTTACTGAATAGTTCTTTGTTACATATTTTGAGTTTGACGAGGAAGAATAAATCCTGGAAAACTTGCCAACATGAGGAACCGTTACAATAATCTTCCTACAAACACTTTTCATCCCTAAAATGACATAATACGATTGAGGCCCTTGAGAATCTGGGATGAGTAAGTTCATCTATGCCTAACCCTTTCAAACTGAGGGGATGTAATTTTCATATTAATTTGTTTTTTTGTAAAACGAACTTTAATAGGGCAACATTTTCTTTTTTCATTTTACATAAAGGAAGGCGAAATTCTTCTTTAATTTTTCCCATAAGGAACAAAGCTGTTTTTATGGGGATTGGATTTGTTTCCATAAACAGTACCTTATTCAACGGGATGAGTTCAAAATGTACTTCGCGCGCTTTTTCAAAATTACCTTCCAGAGCTGCGTGTATCATAGCATGTATTTTATCAGGAACAATATTTGCCGTAATTGATATAGCACCTCTTCCGCCAAGAGCCAGTATGGCAAACGTAAGCGTCTCTTTACCTGAGAGTACCGTTATGTCGCACTGATTTAAAATAAGACTTGTTTGTTCTATACTGTCGCTTCCTTCTTTTATAGCAACAATATTTGGAATTTTTGCTAAACGAGCAACGGTTGTCGGTGTCATTGAAATTCCGGTACGGTCAGGTTTATTATATAAAATAATCGGTATATCAACTCTCTTTGCTATATAGGCATAATGCCGATATATGCCCTCTTGCGTCGGCTTATTATAATAAGGAACAATGGAAAGAACACCGGCGGCCCTAATTTTTTTTGCATGCCGTGTCAACGCCAACGCCTCCTCAGTATTGTTAGAGCCGGCACCACAAATAACAGGCAGTTTATCCCCCACGTATTCTTTTACCAAACTGAGCACTTTTTTATGTTCTTCGTGTGATAACGCTGACGGCTCTCCGGTGGTTCCACACGGGACAAGAGCATCGGTGCCGTTTTGCACGTGGAAATCAACTAACTTCTTTAATGCAACTTTATCCACTCTCCCATTTGTAAAAGGCGTAACCAGCGCTACCATTGAACCGTGAAACATAATGAACCCTCCCTACAGGTGGACCTCAGATATTTTTTTCGAAAAATATTTTTCTAGGTGTCTTTCCTTATAAAATGCCCTACACCTTTCTGCAAAATCATCACTTGTGGTATTACCCGTATATTCGAACCACCCGTCAAGTTCTTTATTCGGAAGATTGATGAATGGATTGACTACGTGGCTTGATAAATCAAACACATTGCCGTCATAACGCCGCTCTCTATATGCCCGGGCAACGTCAAGAATCCATTCGGTTGAACGACGACGAGAAGAAAGTTTAAAAGTATGATATCCCATTTCTTCGTATAAATGCAAATCTTCCGGCCTAATCATTGTACTCATTAAAAATTCGATTGGGTCAACTTGCCGTATGGTCCGGCATCCTTCAATAGGAGCACTGTAGTTTCCATACGCCTCTCTATCGTCGCTATTGAGCATGCTTATATGACTGTTTACATTGATATGCATTAAACAGCAATCGCATTGGTAAATGCATCCTTTATTAACAATAATCGATAAATCAATTTTTATTAAAGAGCGCAACTCTTGTAACGCCTGAAAATCTCTATATATTTCCCTCTGAAGAACGATTCTCCGTGCCCCTTTATTTTGATACCGAAGCGCTTTTATAGGCTCATTGACCGCTGCAAAACTTCCGACAACGATGGGAATGGTGCAATGGTCACTCACAAACTCCATAAGATATGGGTCAGCGATAGTAATAGAATCTGGTTTTGCTTTTTTTAAAAAATTTAAATAACCGAGGATTTTCTCACGAAATTTTTTACTAAATTGCAGTCCAGAATGACACGAACCATTCATTAATACGTTATACTGTATGCCATATTGATGAGCGAGATCGATTTGCCTGCGCATTTCATGACGATCGACATGGACGATTTCAAAACGTCCCGTTGAACAAACATCTGGTGGTGCCGGAGCATAGACTTCATAGATATCGTTTCCAAGCTCTTTCAGGATTGCTTCGAGATTGCCGGGATGACCATTTAAACCAATGCTAAACCGAGTCTTTTTATCTGCCATAATATGTGTTCGTTATTTGTGCCTATTATATGATTACAAAGGAGTACGATACCTTATTTATGTAAGTGTTGTTACTTCCACTTTTCTTCCTTCAAAGAAACGGCCCAATTGATGTGCTTGATAATATTCTTCGCATTTCTCTACCAATCTCATTCCAGAAACATTACTGCTAAATTTCATCCATTCGCTTAATGCCTGATTGGGTATATTTCTCTTATCCCGAACTCCTGCAAAATGACTAAATAAGTCTAATATATTTCCCTCATACGACCTATTGATATAGGCTTGTAACGTATGTACCATCCATTCTGTGGGAGCGTTCTCCCCAATAATTTCAAAAAACAAAATATCCTTATCATACAAATGTGTATCTTCTGGCCGCACAAAAGCACACATAAGAAATTCTAAAGGATTATTCATGAGGGTCAATCTATAGCGTTCAAGAGGATAACTGTAATCTCCATACTGCATACGTTCATAATCGGATACAACACTGAGATGGCTTACTATAGTAGTATCTGCAAAGAAATGAACACTGTGATGGAGAAATCCTCCATTAAGTGTTATGCGCAGTTCTTTAGTAATTACTTTTTTAATCTTTGGGAGCAGTTGAAAATTTTTTATTATATGACTGCCGAGCGTGATAGAATCAGCACCGCATTCTTGAAACCTTTTTGCATTAAGTGGGCTCGCAACGTCACTCCAGCCACTAACGACAATCTTTGCTTCTAAATTATTTCGCACGAGTTTAATTAAAAATGGGTCGGAAATGGTCACACTATCTGCTTTTATATCATTTAAAAAATCAATAAATTTCAGTACCTTGCTTTGAAACACAGTGCTAAACTGTACCCCGCCGTGACACGCACCATCCATAAGCACATTATAACGAACACCCTGTTCATGCGCGTAACACACTTGTCTTTTGAGTTCTTCATGAGTAATAGGTAAACGATTTTCGCGGCTCGTGGCTAGAATATCCGGTGGAGCAGGATAAAACACTTCATGAATGTGATCTCTGAATTTTTCGAGCAATATTTCTAAATTCTTAGGGCAACCATTGAGCGATATACAAAATTTCTTTTTTGCAACCATATTCTTTTACATTAATGGTATGATTTTTATGTACACGTAATCATAATCATTGTCCCATTGTTGTAGCATTATTAAAATACGTATCAATCTGTCGTGTCTGAGAAAATTCTTTTGCCTTTTCATAGAAACGTTTATGGTCAGCATTGCTACCCATAAATTGAAACCAGCCATCTAAAACGTTATTAGGAAGATTACCTATCTTCCCAGGAAAACCGCCATGGTCACCGACATGACTTGAAAGATCAAAAAGATTGTCCTCATACCGCCTCAAAATATATGCATTAAGCACATTTAACATCCATTCCGTAGAAGATCGGCGGCCCGCAAATTTAAAAAGAGTAAATCCCAATTCCTCGTACATATGAAGATCTTCCGGCCTAATAAAACAACTCATTAAAAACTCAATCGGATCCTTTTGCCGTATCGTTCGACACCTTTGTATAGGAAAATTATAATTACCCATATCCATGAATTCCTTATCCTCCGCCGTACTGGAATGAGAAACGATATTATTATGGCTAATAAAACATTCGCATTGATTTAAACATCCCTGATTGGGTATTATTTCTAAAGGTAGATCAGTAGAATGACAAATCGTCTTCAACATTTCAAAATTTCGATAGATATTCTGATGTAATACTACCCTGTTCGCTCCTCGTGTTTTAAATCTTGCGAGTTTCACCGGCTCCGCAACTTCTGCAAAGCTGCTCACTATGATTTCGATGCATTTAGAAGTTTTCCTTACAATATCAACTAAAAATGGATTCATAATCGTCGTACTATCAGCTTCAATATCGTCAAGATATTGAATAAAATCTTTCATTTTTTTTTGAAACTGATTACTAAATTCTATTCCTCCAAGACAGCTGCCATTCATGACCACATTATAACGAACGCGATACTGATGGGCTAATCGCACCTGACGTTTTAATTCACGCATATCAACGGGGATATGGCCTCTCCTTCCTGACGTGCATATATCAGGAGGAGCCGCCGCATAGACCTCATAGATATCCTTCCCCCTCTGTTCTAAAATAGCCTCGATATTCCCCGGACGGCCATTAAGTCCAACACAATATTTCGGTTGTATGTTCACGAGAACACCCCTTCACGTATTTTCTGCCGATAGTATATCTTTTAATTTAAAACCGTTATAATGACACTGCCGACTAATAACACACTGCCAATAATTTTCATAAAAGTAACCTTTTCGTTATAGTAAAAATAACCTATCACAGAAGCAATAAGCGGCCATGTACAAACAATAATGTTTGTCCTCACAATACCCAATTCCATTAATGATAGATTAAGAATCAAATAGCTTATGCCAAAGGATAAAATACCGTGCACAAAATATCGTGCCTTATCAGCACGAGGCATGGCAACAAGTTTATGCCTTTGTTTAAATAGTAAAATAATAAAATAATAAAATAATAATGCAATAGCTAACGAACCAAATGTCAAAACAAGAGCCTGTAGACCATGTATCTTTTTCACTAAGATATCTGCCGCCGACCATGAGAGCATAGCTCCCACGGCAAAAATGATTCCCTTAACAAGGTTTTCTTTACGCAATTTTTCAACTTTCTTGATATGAAAGGTAATACAATACAAACCAACCATTGCAAGTATAATCGCGGCTATTAAAAAATAATTAATGACATCTAACCCTAAAAGAACGGAAAGCACACTTACGCAGACAACTTTTGATCCAGTTATAGGAGATGAAACGGTCACGTCTCCTACGGTAATACTCAGAAAGAAAAACCACGTTCCCAATAAATACCGCAAAATACCTATTATACCGATAATGACCCACGTATTAAACGTAAGAGGAAGTGTTGAGGAGGTATAAATAACCCACCCGATGGTCGGAAGCAATAAAACAATGACGCCGCCATTCAGACTCATACCCAAACCATAGAGGGAAGCAGATCGCGAATTTTTAACTAAAACGATCAATGCTCCCCACGATATGGCTACAAATAGCGGATAACTATACAACGCTAGTTTATCTATCATTTCTTAGGCAAGAATTTATTCGTATACACTTCATTTATGTCAATTTTCTTATCGATAAGACCTTGTTCGTAAAGAAGGTCTTGCGTCGCTTCCCATTTTTCCTTTGATTGATATCCATAACCATATTGCTTTGTATACTGACTTTGCATTAACTCTACAACCCCTCGAACTTGATCCATTTCATTGTCTTTCTTAAGATCGGGGTATGCCTCCACATACGCATCGACTGCCTCCTCGACGTGTGATGCAGCATAATCCCACGATTTAACAGTTGCGCTGACAAATCTTTTTACCAAATCAGGATTTTCACTGATCAAATCGTCGTGAGTAATGAGCGATATACTATACATATCAACGCCATAATCATTAAGTTTCATCTCATTAACCGCATGTCCTTTTTTACGCAAGAGAGCATCGCCAATATAGCCGAATGCTAACATCGAATCGGCCTTTCCTTCAAGGATGTGAATAAAATTAGACCCCGCAATAGGGATTATCCTAATCTTTTCTATATCGATACCCTGTTTCTGACAAAACGCAACAAACTGCTGGTGTTTCATACTACTTGGATCCGACGCTATGCTTTTTCCTTCTAAATCTTTAGGGTTTTTTATATTTTGTGATTGTAACGAAAAAATACTTACGGGAGACGTTTGATGCAATGTTGCTAATACCTTGAGCGGCATACCTTTCGTTCGCGCTGTCAACACAGCATCTGCTGATGCACCGGCAAATTCCCCTTCACGATTTGCGATAAGTTTTGTCGTCAAACCAGACCCTTTCGTCGGTATAACCTCTACCTCTATCCCTTCGTCACGATAAAAACCTTTTTTAATGCCAATGATGTAGGCAGCATAATCAGCATACGGAAACCAATTCATCCGAAGCGTAACCTTTTCTAAAACCTCGCCGTCTTGCTTAGCTACCGCGGTGCCATAGCTTAGCATAGCCACAAAGCACAAACAACTGAAAAGCATAATTAATGTACTGAACCGTTTCATCAAGATTCCTCCTTTTTTTAATAACGTTTTCTTTGTGATTTTTTTATTTTAAACACCCCCGATATCCTCCCGTTTTTCAAAATTTCTGGGGCCAGAGGGCCAGACCATAAGAACTATCCTTTCACCGAGGCAAACAACAAGAAATAGTGTTATCCCAATAAAACTCAATACTATTATCGTAGAAAACATCATCGCGGTTTCAAGATTTGCATTGGCCATCATGATGAGATAGCCCAGGCCACGATCGGTCCCAATAAATTCACCGACGACAGCTCCGATAACACTCAATGAAATTGCAATTTTTAAACCGGAAAATACATACGGTAGAGATAAAGGAATCCGTATTTTACGCAGCACTTGTGTCTTCGTAGCATTCAATGAATAGGTTAAATCAAGCAATTCTTTTTCGATAGCAGTCAGCCCTCTCACTGTATTGATAACGATCGGAAAAAAACAGACAAGAGCGGAAATGAGGACTTTTGGCAATATACCATACCCAAACCATACTAAAAAAATTGGCGCAAGAGCCATTTTGGGAACAACTTGAAAAAACATCAGAAACGGATAGACTGCTCTTTTTATCGTTCTAGAATAGACAATACCTATGGAAAGAATAAAAGCGCTGATCATGCCGAGGGTAAACCCCATGACTATCTCACCAATAGTTACCCAGGAATGGCGCATTAAAGAGCGATATGATACACTCATCTCCGCAATAATCTGAGAAGGAGTTGGTAAAATATATTCGGGAACATGAAAAAACTTCACCCCTCCCTGCCAGAGAAGTAGCACAAAAAATAAAGCCATAATCCACGCAACGTTTTCTTTTATGAATACAATTATGTTATTCTTCATCGCTTAATAGTTTATGTGCCTTTTTTGTTAAATTAACAAATTCTTCCGCGTACCGAACGTTAATATCGCGGGGCCTTTTCAGTCCGATGTTTAAAATATCAACTATCCTCCCCGGTCTTTTTGAAAGCACCACAATCCTGTCAGATAAAAATACTGCTTCGGGAATACTATGCGTTACAAAAAGAATGGTGTGTTGTACCCTGCTCCATATTCTTAGTAATTCCAAATTCATGCGCTCCCGTGTAATTTCATCCAAAGCACCAAAAGGTTCATCCATCAATAAAACAGAAGGATCAAAACTTAAAGCTCGCGCTATTGCCACTCGCTGCTGCATACCCCCGGATAGTTCGTATGGATGGTTATCTTTAAAATCAGCGATACCGACTAATTCGAGTATTTTTTCATAATGACTATCCTGATAGTGCAAGGTATGATTTTTAATAATCTCTGCGGGAAACCGAACATTGCCGATAACAGTGCGCCACGGAAGGAGAACAGGATTCTGAAAAACAAACCCGATTTCTCTTCGCTGCCGGGCTTCTTTCGCTGATCTGCCTCGTATGGTAACAGCACCGGTGGTCAGCTCTAAAATATTTCCGATGACTTTTAATAAGGTGGTCTTACCGCAACCAGATGGGCCAATAATAGATATGAATTCATTCTTTTTAACAGAAAAATCGATGTTTTTTAATGCGCTGATACAACCCGTCTTTGTCTTGAAGTTTACACTTGCTTCTTTTATTTGTATATATTCATCCATGTTAAAATTGACCATGCTATACTATCAAATACTGGATCATCCACTATTTTTAGTTGCTTATCATGCTTTTTTACAATAGTGTGTAATTGATTACACACTATTGTAAAAAAGCATATTATGTTATCATTATTTCATAATTACATCAAGGACTACCTTAGCCTTACACAAACACAAAATGTGCTCTTGTCAGCAGAAGAGAACTATGCTATTATTTTTCATCATTTAAGAATACTATCCCGATCCGGCTCATGCGGGACGGGATACGTAAAGCCCAAACTTACGGAACTATGTGACGTGCTTCGACGCCGCTCAGCACCCTGAGCTTGTCGAACGGGTAAGTTTGCTGGCTAAACATATCCAGCTACGCTGGATTAAGTCGACTGTATAACTTACGGAGGAACATTATGGTTAAAAGATGTCAAGTACTGATTACTGACTGGCAAGAAGAATATATACGATACATTAGTAAAAAACACGATTATAGTTTTACAGAAACGGTAAGAATGCTCTTGTCACTGGGTATTATGTATATCATCCCAATAATTTCCTCTAAATACAAAACGGCAATGCCTAAGAAAAAATTATTAGCAATGATAAAAAATGTAACGAAGGATACTATTACCAGAGCAGAAAGAGATCGATTTCTCTCCATTGTTCATTTTGAAGCCATGAAAGCAGTAGAATATAGATTGCGAACTGTTAAGAAAAGAGGTAAAAAAAATCTCAGGAAAAGATAAGTTCTATTTAACACACGTAATGACAATAAACCACCCTGTTAGGCATCTACTCAATTTTCTTCTTCCCAACCAGGTAAAAAGTGAAATACATTTCTTTGTTATTTGATCTGCACTATTTCTAAATATAGTTCTCCACAATAATAATAATAATAATATGCTATTCATAGGACTCAATATTTGGACAATATAATGCGTAGCCTGTCTAAATAAACCGATCTCCCTACATATTTTTTGTGATTGATCGCTATTATCCATATATATTGTTTAGTCTATGATATAAAATCATCGGGATGTCTTCGCCAGGCGATCATAAAGTAAGAAATAAAAAAACATATTCCAACCAATGGGTCATTAATCAAGCTCTTAACAAATGGGCTCGTAGTTTTTTTCCTCCGTGTAAAATATCTTCTTCGATAAAATTGTGCTACCTCAATCAACGGTGGAAGGTTCTTAAAAGGATTGACTTGCCTCACAGGATTCAACGCATAATATAATTTTACGACCACACACCACAAGTATATTATTATGATACATAATTCTCGCAAGGGACAAATAGTATTGATTTCATAATTGCCCATCGCAACATTTAACGCGATCTTTTTTTTATTGTAAATTTGATAATTAATAAGCGGGGCATTTATACCCCTTTCCATCACAAGATATGCACTGTAATTTATTCTCGGGTTGAAATCAAATAATTTTGGCGTGTTATCTCTGGAATCGATCTTAAACTGCAGGTTTGAATACCCTCTATAATCGAGCGCTTTAAAAAGCGCATACATCCTATCGTCAATGGTGGAAATTGATAAATGTTCATACGCAAGAACGTGCGCTGGATAAATTCTCATCCCTAGCGTTTTTTCTCTATAAGACAAGGAAAGATTTAATTGGTTTTTATTATCTATAAAAGAATTGATTGTGGTGAATTCATTGCCAGGAATATATTCCTGCACCATATATCCTTTTTGAAGGTTTTTTATGCTGCCATATTTTTTAAACAATTCGTCCTTGCTATCAACTCTGCGTATGTTCATCGCGCTCTCGCCAAAACACGGTTTTAAAACCACCGGGAAACCTAATTTCAACGCCCCTTCTTCGAGAGTAGAAAGGTCTTTCATTAAAAATGTTCTTGGTCAATCAATACCAACTTTCTTTGCCTGCATAATTATTTCATATTTATTGATTACATTCATAAGGACTGAATGTTTTTCGATCGGGATAGTAATATTCATATCATTAAAGCGGTTCACATGTTTTGACAAAAAAAATAGCGTGTAATTCCTGCTTGGGTAGATCACATTTATCTTTTCTCTTTTACAAATATCAATGATTTCATTAATGAAAATTTCTTCGTTCTTTCTTTTTTCTTTGTCCAAAGCCCTTCCCATCCAACCATCTTCAATACTTACAACACGATAACGTTTATGTACGTATCGGGAACATGAAGAAAAAGCTTGAACTCTTGAAGATATGCCTACGTCAGGAATGGCAGTAACGATCTTGCGGCAAAGATCCTTCATGCCAAGTATTACATAATAGGACATAGGAGATTCGGCATCAGGAATTAATAAATTTATCTTCATCATAACATCCTGTGACTTAAACTATTTCTCAACTGATTTCCTGCTATTTTTTTATCGAGAGCATCTGTCGCATTTAAGTACCTGTTATTACAGCATATGTTTCCTTATAGAGGGGCCTATCTTTCGACTAACCTTGTTGGGCACTTTTGACCATATACTGTTAAAAATATACCGTAAAACATTTATCCTGTTTTTCTTTATCCTTATCTGACCAGACGGTAAAACTCTTGTATACAACAAGGGGATGGCTATTGTCCCCCATTTTTTTTTAAAGTAATGCAGTCCGGTATCGTTCCCGCTAAGTCCAAAATCAAAAATATGACATGATTTATTTATCGCATAGCAGATTGCTTTCCAATATAACAAATCATTGGGAAACAAATGGTGAAAAGAATGCAGACTTGCCGTCCAAGGATCATGAGCGACGCGCCCGCATTGCACAATTAACATCCCTGCTATTATATCATCGTTCTTTTTTACCATAAGCAACGTTGCTTTTCCCTTAAACTCTTCTATTGCTTTTTTAAACAGTATTATAGGATGAGTTGGCGCTCCTAATTTTTCCATATTTTTCTGATAAATTGTATAAAATTTTTCTACGTATTCAATGCCCCCCTCAATTACTTTGAGCCCACTTTTTTCAGCTTTCTTGACTGCTCTTCTGCATTTGCTTTCGACTTTTTGCCAGTGTTGAGGAATTGAATCTTCAAGCTTCAAAATCTGCGTTACAAAACCTTCACGAACGGGAGACGAGCTTGTTTCTTTTAATTCAATATAACGCAACTTCATATTTTGACAGATCGTTTTTGCAGTATCTAACAATATCATTCTGCTATCGTAATCATTACTCGCAATACCCGCATGAGAACAATAAGGAAGTGCAACCCCTACTGTTCTGCAGCCCACTTTTGCAAAAAATAATGGCAATATCCCTTTCATTTCCCCTGAGGTATCTTCAATAAACACATAGTTACTTGCAAGTCCATATGCATCGTGGATTACCCTACGCCACTGATAAAAATGGTAGGGTGTGACACCCATAGGTTCAGACAAAACAAATGCATTCCATCTTTCCTGATCTTTATCCCGGGCGTATCCGACAGAAAAGTTCATATACAACTACGTTTCCCTTTGAATTGAACCCAATATACTGACCACCATTAACCGGATGACTTACATTTGTTAAAATAATGCTCGTAAAAAAAGGAGCTTTACTCTATGAAATATCGTAAATGGACAAACCAGCAAAAACTGAAAATCGTTCTTGAAGGATTATCCGATAATGAAGAATAAGCAGCTAATCTTGTTTTACAAAAAGTTCTACATAAAAACACTCATTATTCCTACTTTTCAAGAACTCATTCCTGTATTGATACTTGTCCACTAACCTTTCTGCAACCATAAAATAATTAGGAGAACGGGACGAATCTTTCTCCCATGTAGATGATAATAACCAAATCCTTTTAGGTAACCGAATGTCTTCTTGCAGCTTTGCTATTTTTTCA
>JAHJGZ010000222.1 GCA_018823795.1 Candidatus Omnitrophota bacterium | reverse complement strand
CAACTTTTTCATATTGTTTAATCGCCTCATCACCTCTTCCATTCTTTAAATAAATATTACCTAAATTATATAACACTTTAACATTGTTGGGATTATACCGTAATATTTGTGTATAAAAAGAAACGGGGTCTTGCCAGTCCCTGTTACGCAACACCGTTCTTAGAGAAAAAAGCATCGCCAGTAATACAACAATAACGATAAGAACTTTTTTGCTGAGCATGCGTCGTGCTCCTACAAAAACAACACTGCATCCCAAACTTAATCCTATAGAGGGAAGATAGATCCAATGTTCAGAAAAAGTAGCATTAAGCGGAATAAAATTAAGTACGGGAAATAACAGTATCGTATACCACAGCAATCCAACGGACGCGATCTTTGATCTTTTCAATGTATATATAAATAAAATTACAAGCAAAACAGTAAAAAAAATTGACCCTATAAATGGGAGGCTTAAAAATTGTTCGGGTGGCAAGACTAAATGTTCCATATGAAGTTGAAAAGGGGCAACAACCAATACGCCGTACAGCGCAAATGCTTTCAGTGCAACGCCTAACCGTTCTAGAAATGAAAATGCGTATATGTCAAACCGTTGAACGCTCGCTTCATGCATTCTCAATATAAGATACCCCACGGTGATGCATCCCATACCGAGAACACTCCAACAGAGTAACCATTTTTTCTTATTGCCAATCAGAAATATATGCCAGAGTAAAATTATTAGTGGAATACTGAGCGCTATTTCTTTTGACCATACTGCACAAGAAAACAGGCAGAGAAGAATTACAATGTGTAGAAACATTGTATACCATGCCCGTCCCTTCCGATCGTTATATGCCACTCTCGTATAGATATTGAAAATGATTAAAATAAAAAAACTCACCAGCAAGTCGGCACGGCCTGCGATATAACTGATAGCCTCAGTATGTAGCGGATGAATGGCAAAAAAGATACTCCCAACAAATGCCGCACCCGGCTGTTGCAAAAGTAAGGATAAAAGAAAATAGAGCAATACAGCATTGCCGGCATGCAAAAGAATATTCGTTATATGGTATCCGAAAGAATGTAACTTCCAAAACTTATAATCAAACATATAACTTATCATCTGTAAGGGTCGATAAAATGTATCTTGAAACTCGGTAGGCCACGCATGAAATGAAAAAAGAGCAGGAATATTTTTAAGATCACGAATGAGTGTATTTTGGACAATCAAGGATTCATCATCCCATAGGAAAGGGGCATGTACTATATTGACATAACATATGACAACAACCCCAATTAATAACAGGCTATGAATAATCTTTTGTTTCACAAATGCACCGGCATAATCGCCTTCTTTATTGACGCAATGGTTCATCCTCACATAATTTTGCAGTTATCCGCGTAAACAGTGGTGCTTTTAACACAATACAAACAGGAACCTGATATTCATCCGCAGAAATATAGACACTCACCGCACCATCCTTTACCTCCCTTGTACCGATTTTCGCATACGGCTCTGCGTAATAGGCGAACACGCGTTTCCCTTGTGCAAGTTTGATTTGCTTTTTCCGCCGTGCCGTACCAAAGATAGAAAATATGGTTTCTGCAAACGTTACTTCATACCGCTGTTCTTCATTCAATGTAATCGGATTAAAGCGAAGGTGGTAAAATACACTCAGTATATCGTGCACATCAGACGGGATATCATATGCTTTGCTCGATTTATCGAGAAAATTATGAAAGTACGCTTTTTTCTTCTTATAATCGAAAAGGGTAACGGCATCTTTCTTATAAGAACCTTCACGGCGCGACACCTCTAGTTTCAGGGGGATATGATCTTCCTTATCAATATAGGAAACAATACGATCCCGTATGCGATAAATCACTGATGCAGCACGATTAGTCTGTCCATTAAATTCCAGCACATACACCCCTCTGCCATTGATCGTAGCTTCTCCGGTTACTTCTACCGTAATAGTGCCTACGGAAAGTTTGATCCATTTGACATTATATCGATAGGTCTCTCCGATATAAAACTCTTTCCCGGCATATCCTGAGAGAAGTAGAAAATGGAAATAGAGGAAGTATCCTACGAGAAAAAATACAAATTTTCTGTTCATAAACAAGTAATAAAGGCTCTACGGCAAGTAGCGGCAATAGATCATCTATCTTTATGAATACACAATGCTACGAGAGTTTCCAAATCATATCATTGTATTCCTTTACCATTCGGTGTGTACTAAAATAACCGCTGGCACTGATACAATTGATCATCATATCGATCCATTCAGAATCGAGGCGCACCTCACCACGATGGAAACTGTCATAATACAGCTTCACGACCTCTTCTAATGTCTCGTACAACTTCTTCGAATCATCTTCAAGGTGTAAATCATTCTCGGTGCCAATGACTCCTTCCGGTGGTACATAGCCAAAGATGCGCCCGATATGCTTCTCATGGGCTTCAACGACCCATCCATCGAGCGTACTGACCTGAATAACACCATTAAGGATTGCTTTCATACCACTGGTACCGGAAGCTTCAAACGGCGGTAGTGGATTATTAAGCCATACATCAACGCTTGAGGTAAGAAGGTGCCCAAAATAGGTATCGTAATTTTCTAACATAAAAATTTTTATTACGTCCCGATAATCAGCCAGTGAATCAATACGCTCCAGCATCGTATTAATAAAGGTAAACCCGAGATTATCATTCGGGTGCGCTTTGCCTGCAAAAATAATCTGCAAGGGGCCAACCTCACGTGCAATCTTTAACAAACGATCAACATCCTGTAAAATTAAACTTGGTCGCTTATAGTTTGCAATTCTTCGTGCCCAGGCAATAGTAAAAACGTTTTCATCAAAAAACCAACTTTTTAAAATTTCGGCGAGTTCCCGTTTATTGGCACAATGCGCTTGCCAGAGAGCAGAACGAAATTCCCTGTCATGACGCAGATTACTTACATTTCGTAAAAGAGAAGGATCCTTCCGCCACTCGCCTATGGTATGTGCATAGCGGTCAAGAAGTACTTCTACGGGTTCGGATATCCACGTAAACGTATGTACGCCATTAGTAATGGTCTTAATTTTATCAGCATATGTCGGAAACTGAAGACGAGTAATTTCACCATGTTTTTTTGCTACGGCATTTATAGAGGCACTCGTATTCATAGCAAGCTGCGTAAGATTTACTAAGTGCTTATGATTCTTATCAAGTCCTTCTTCCTTAAGAATTGTCATATGCTCATCATCGAGAATATTTTCAAGTTCGTTTAATGCAAAACGATCATGTCCCGCTTCAACCGGCGTGTGACATGTATAGGCAAAATGCGTTTTTAATTCCTCTCTATTTTCTTTGGGTACATCCTTTGCATTTTCAACATACGCTAAAGCAGCATGCCCTTCATTTAAATGATAGAGATTAATAGAATACCCTAATTCCTTAAGTGCTATCATGCCGCCGATACCTAAGATAGTTCGTTGAATAATCTTCCACCAGGCATTATCACTACGATACAACTGATCAGTTAACCGTCTCCGTATATCATCGGCCGGGCCATTTTCTTCAATATTTGAATCGAGCAAAATGAGAGGAACAACATTCTGTTTGTCACAACTATACACATAATATTTCCACAATCGCAGATAAATGCTTTCATTTTCTTCAAATTTAATCGCAATCGTATTTTCAAGAGGAATTAATCCAGGATACGTATAGGGATCCCACCGCAATTCATCAGGCATCTGTCCCAGATCAAACCAAAAACTCTGTTTAAAGTACCCCTTCGTCCATAATATTCCGATACCGGCAACAGAAAACCCCAAATCTGCTGCAGCCTTGATCGTATCACCAGCTAAAACACCAAGGCCTCCACTATAAATAGGTATATCTAATACTTTATCAATGTAAATCTGATGATACCGATCCATAGCACGCAAATTGGAAAAAACTCTATGCCCCGTAAACATGTTTGCTGAAGAGGTCGGTAGAGATGTTTGAAATGAATGGTATATGCTGGGCGCAAGACCAAATTCCATAGAAAAATAGGCGATTGACCGTACGTTCGAAGCGGTAAGCTTCTCTTCGGCACGAACGATACTCTCCATCGGAAACCCTAAAAAGGTTTCTTCATTAATATCCTGAGCGTATCGTTCTGTAAATTGTTGAATTCCTTTAATAATCATATCGGCATACTTTTTATTATAATATTTCTACTATTTTTATAGCAATGCTACTCAATTGTATTACAATATTTCAAGAGTGCAACTAATAATTTTTTCAAATCCTTCATTGCTCATCAAAAAGAACCCCCGGATTTAACATACCTCTTTTATCAATAATCTTTTTTACCTGTTGCATAGTCTCAAGCATTTCGGGTGAATATTGTAATGCCAAAAAATCTTTTTTAAGTCTCCCGATACCGTGTTCAGCTGCAACACTCCCTCCCCAGGCAACAACTTCACGAGCAAATGTTTTAAAGAGTGTTTCTCTCTGATCTATTTCATCAGTACTGTTTGGCAACACATTAACATGAATATGGCCCTCACCAATGTGTCCAAACAGTACATGTTCAAGTGAGGCGTTCTGTAGAGTTGTCTCATACATCGATAACATGTGTTCTAAATGCTCTAAGGGAACAGCCATATCAGAGGAAAGTTTTCTCAAGCCCGGCAGTGTTACTTTTCGTTGTCCGATAATTGAATTTATCGTTTCCGGAACTGTGTGGCGCATGAGAGCCATCGCCTGCAATGTTTTTGAGTCAAAGCCAGCCCAGGTATCATTTGATGAAGCACCTACCTGCGTAAGTAATCGATCGTACTCATTACAGAGGATGTCGAGGTCCTGATCGTTTTCATAGATATGTTCACTATACAGTGCATACTGCACCGCATCCGGAAGCGCAACAATTTCAGAAGACGCCCCTTCCTCTTTCCTCCGATTTCTCAAAAGAACAAGGGAATGATTATCAAAATATTCTATTGCAATTGGTTTCATTGAAGCATGGCTCAACAACATCTTCATAAAGCCCAGGCATTGTTTTTTTTCTTGAAAATACAGGAGTTGTCCAAGGAGATGCGTCGGTTCCTGAATAAGAGCCAGATCAACTTCAGTAATAATGCCAAGGGTCCCTTCACTACCGATAAAAAGGTCGAGCCCGTCACCATCACGCTCCAGATAATACCCAACCGTACTTTTTGTCATTGGCAAGCTGATATCACGCACCGGAATTTTTAAATCTTTTCGCAAAAGGAAAAAACCATTTTTTTCTTTTATCTCCCCCCTTTTAAGATTGAGGACTGTTCCATCAGATAAAACAATCGTCAGGCGCCGCACCCATTTTCGTGTTGATCCATAGTGAAAACTTCTTGATCCCGATGCATTGGTCGCAACCCCTCCTCCTACGTGCGCGGTATCTTCAGTCGGATTTACCGGATAAAAAAGTTTTCTGTTCGGTGAAGCCAGTCGCGTATCAGAAAGGTAGTGATAATCACCCCGCTGCAAATACGCGGTAAGTTCAGCAAGTGTATGCCCTGCCGGCACTCGCGTGAACCATTCACCATTATCATAGCCAATAGAGATTGTTCCCTTTAATTTTTCAAGCGATAAAAGATTTTTGCTCCCCACCGGGACTGCGCCTCCTACAATACCGGTCCGACCGCCAGAAATAACGAGTGTCTCCCCCCTCTCTGCCACTTCCCTCACCACCGCGACCACATCGTCATGCGACTCGGGAAAATACAATACGGCTGTCCCCGTTCCTTCAAGGCGCGACTCATCAGAAAGATACGCGTTATAGTGTTGCTCAATAATATCTCTATCAGTGATCTTCTGCATAGTATTTCCACACCCCATTATGTTTTTCGTACCCGAAATATCTCCTTGGGTAATTCATATTTTTGAATAAGCTGGGTATTCTTTTTATTGCGCCGAATCAGTATCAACGTGTAATCATCAACAAAGACCGGCGCCCATTGGGGATCATTCAGCCGTCTGATTAAAAAAGGTTGTGCCCAAGGCGTTGAATCGTATCGATAAAAATAGATACAATTAAAATTAACTTTTTCACTCATTTTTCCCCAAACCGCCTCATCCTCCTGCATCGGAATATATATTTCCTTAAAAAAAGAAACGCTATAGGCCTCCGGCCGGTTATCGACAAACGGGCGAATATGAGGAAAGAGATGAAAAATAAGGTATCCACCGATATCATAATTATTAAAGATCGGTCCATCAATGTTATTTTGTTTTACAAACTGCGCAGAACGGTGAACTCCCGGTAAAAGCCCGAGGCCGCTCTTCCCCTGAAAGGGAGAATAATAACTTTGTTGCATACATAC
This sequence comes from Candidatus Omnitrophota bacterium, assembly GCA_018823795.1. Taxonomy (GTDB): domain Bacteria; phylum Omnitrophota; class Omnitrophia; order JAHJGZ01; family JAHJGZ01; genus JAHJGZ01. The sequence goes on along the minus strand of JAHJGZ010000222.1, from coordinate 4,556 downwards.
TATCCGTATTAACAGTATAACGATCATCATACACATACCGAGCGGCAACCACTTTTTCACCTTTCGTGAATAGCTACCCGCACAGACATGCCACGTATGCGCCGCTATCGGCATAAAAAAGTATCCGAATAAGGGAAGTGCCCGTACAATATGCCATGCAAAAAAACAGAAAAAAAGTATTAAAATAATCTCCAGGCAATGACGGTATTCCTCTTTCTTGACAATGAGCATTACGACACCAATACCCACGAGCCCACACAACACCTGAAAGTGTATATACAGGGGGCCTCCCATACGTTCTTGCATAAACAGTAACGATTGATTTTCCGCCACCATATACCCATAATTTTTAAAAATAGTGAACGGCGTCAAAACACCTTCCAGGCCAAAAGGATTTATAAAACAACTGCCAACGGCACAGCAGAATACAATCACGTAGGGGCGAAAATCCTTTTTCTGTAACCATGCATCAAAGCCAAACAAGAAAATAAGAAAAAGCCCCAAGGGAAAAAAGACATGAAGATTGACCCACGTAAATTGCAAAAGTGGTAACACGTACAACCACTTCACGGAAAGATCATCTTTTTTTATTCGATACAAAAGAAAAAAATAAATACCTAAAAAAAGGTTACTAAACCCTTCCGGGCGTATGTCTGTTCGGTAGGCAATAAGCGGCAACACAAGAAGCGCGCACACATACGCAAAAGAAAAATTTGCATTACGTTGTGCGATAGTAAAAAATAAATAAAAAGTAATAAAAGAAATGAGGACATAAACAAATGATAACCCCGTAAAACCAAAAATCTTCCATAATTGGTAAAAGATTATACCCGAAGCCCAGTGGTGTGTAACGGTGCGATACTTTGGTTCGGTATACGAATAAAAATTTGTTACCGGGACTTTTCCCTCTTCACAAAAAAGCTTTCCGTTCACAAGATGCCGGCCCAAATCGGCCGTTACAAAATTCATCTTTTGTGCAAAAAAAAGAATGCACAGTATAAAGAGAAAAAGAGTAAAAACCCCTTTTATCAGTTTGTCTACCTGTTCACCACGGAGCATTGTCTACTCACTATCGTTAATTACTTTTTTAACAAATAAGGAGAGCATTAAATCGCTTAACGCTCTCCATGAGTTATTTATTTTAAAAAAATTATGTATGAGCAAATTCCCCCTCAAGCCACGACATGATTACATCAACAAGATAGGAAATTTCACTATGGTTCAGCGCTCGTCCACGTGGAATATGATGCCATGTTTCAACACACGTGCGACAACAAGTTGCGGTGGCATGCTGAGCGATGAAGACCGGATGATTCTTCATCGGCGTTTGTGTACCGTCATTGCACGGTTTTGCAGGACCGATTCGCTCAGAAATAAAAGAAAAGGCATGATCACGAATAGTGGCAAAATTTTTCTTACGTACATACTCCCTCTCTTTTTCCCTGAGCTTAAAACGACGCCTAAATTTCGAATGCTGCAGGCGATGCAATATCTCCATGATTAATTCCGACTTCGTAACTTCGATAATAAACGGAGAATCTCAATGTAAAGCCAAATGAGTGTCACCACAAGACCAAAAGCACCATACCATTCCATATAGCGCGGCGCTCCGGATTCAGCTCCTTTTTCAATAAAATCAAAATCAAGAACGAGATTGAGCGCTGCAATAGTTACGACAAAGAAGCTAAAGGCAATACCAAAGGGACCACTACTATGGATAAGTGGCATTTGAATCCCAAAAAAACCTACAATAATGCTGATAAAATAAAAGAGTGCAATACCCCCTGTTGCGGATACAATGCCAAGTTTAAAATTTTCTGTTGGTTTAATAAGACGGGATGTATACGCCATGAGAAGGCAAAACAGTGTTCCAAATGTTAAGCCAACTGCTTGAATAACGATTCCCGGATACTGACGCTCCATAAGTGCTGAAAAACATCCGAGAAACAATCCTTCAATAAAAGCATACAGTGGCGCGGTAATAGCTGCCCATTTTTTATTGAATATGGTCACCATCGCACATATGAATCCACCAATAATACTGGGCCACATAAAGGGCATAAACGGAACCGGATTTTTCCATACCATCGATGCACTGAAGACTAAAAGAAGCAATAGAATCATCGTCTTATTCACGGTCCCCTGAATGGTCATTACTTCTCCTGACGGTACTGCCCCCGCCTGGGTAAACGTATTATTCCGTAATACCGGATTTCCTGATCGCATCATAACGAAGACCTCCTTTAAATGAGTCCCTCTCTATTTTTTACATATTATATAGGAAGGGACGAATTTATCCAGCAAAGCTGGATATGTATTTATTTCTGCGCATCAATCATGCTACCAATTGTTTTTATATCAGACAGCGGCACTTCCACGGAACGGCCGCATCGGGTACACTTTATTTCTTTGCCTTTAAACTGCGGTGGAACCTTAATACGCATGCCACACAGACAGGACAAAAATACATACTTATTCAATGTTCGCATTAAATCGCCCACATCACGGGCACGTTTTTTTGTGCTGCGCTCGCTCGTCTGCTCCCTCATTGCGTGCCGTAGAGGAATAGGTTCAGAATCGCTCAATGCCGATGTGGGCATAATAGATGTCGATTTCCCCTTGGCACTCATAAAGGCCTGTTGATAATCCCGGTAATTTGCTCCGTGTGTCATATTTTTCAAGATAGCGATCCGCTCCAAAAGAGGAGGATGTGTTCCCCACAGGTTTGTTTTTACTGCTCTTTTCTTTTGTAACGGGTTAGCGATATACATAGAAGCGGTAATTGGATTTGCCGAAGGAAGCGGAATGTGCGCACTGGCGATTTTTTCAAGTGCCGATGCTAATCCTTCCGGATATCGTGTCAGTCTCACCGCTGATGCATCAGCTAAATATTCTCTCCGCCGTGATAAAGAAAAATAAAAAAGACGAGCAATAAGAGGCGCAAGGATCGCCAACACAACAGCAACAACCAACATAATTACTTGAGCCCCTCCGCCGTCTCGTGAAGAACTACTGGAACGATATCGCCTCGATGAAGATGACGAATACCACATACTTCTCAAAAATACGTGAGAGAGCATAACAATACTTCCCAGCATAACGCCAGCAAACGTCATATAGAGTACATCTCGGTTTATAATATGTGACATCTCATGGGCAATAACACCTTGCAGTTCATCTCGGTTTAACCGAGAAAGTAATCCCGCGGTAACTGCAATAGAACTCTTTTCGGGACTTCTTCCTGTCGCAAATGCATTCGGAGCAGGTTCATCGATTATGTATATTTTGGGCATAACGGGAAGATTTGCAGATAGCTTCATCTCTTCGACAACATTAAAAAGCTGCGGATGAACATCACGGGAAACTGCTTTTGCCCTGCTGACGGAAAGGAGTATCGAATCGCCTGAAAAATAACTTACTAATGATAATATAAACCATATACATAAGGCCAGGTAGAGACCGATCACACCGTACTGAGCGCCAAACCAGGCAACCCCTATTACATAGCCAACGAGGAGAAGAAATATCCCCATAGCAATAAAGAGAATCCATGATTTGCGTTTACTTGCCTGAATTAATTCCCACATACATTTTATCCTCACGCGGTCGTATTACACACGTCTACGAAAAATCAACTTTGGGTGTTTCTCTTTCCTTGCTATCCTCTATCTCAAAAAACTCTTCCTCTTTAAAATTAAACATATTGGCAATAAGATTTGACGGGAACATCTGTATTTTATTATTTAAAAAAAGTATTTGATCATTGTATGCTTGCCGGGAAAATGCTATCTTATTTTCCGTCGACGTCAATTCTTCTTGCAGTGCTAAAAAGTTTTGATTCGCTTTAAGATCAGGATAATTTTCAACAACAAGAAAAAATTTAGACATTGCACCGCTTAAGGCACCTTCTGCCTTTGATTTATTTCCAACCCCCTCAGCCCCCATCGCCTTACTCCGCGCTTGCGTAATGCTCTCAAGCGTTTCCCTCTCATGCGTCATGTATCCTTTTGCTGTTTCAATTAAGTTCGGAATAAGATCATGCCGGCGTTTCAACTGAACATCGATCTGCGCCCATGCATTTTTTACCTGATTCCTCAGTTTAATAAGACCATTGTATACGCCAATGAAACCAAAAACCCCAATACCCGCGACCGCAAGAATTACTAATAGCACTGTCATAGCCGTCCTCCTCTCATAAAAAACATCCTCTTTGTTATTGATTATGAAACTGTATGTGCAAACATGTCCTTAAGCATGGTAAGAATTTTATTATTGGCATCTATCGCTCCTGCCTTTATTATTTCCTGGAGTTCCCCCTTGTCAAACCAGATGCCATGACCGTTCGTACATTTATCTATACGTATCCCTTTATCCTTTCCACACAAAATCTTATCCATTCTTTTAATGCATAAAGGGCATTTAACTTTTTTCTCCTTTGTTGTCGTATCAACCACAAAAGAATTTAATACCGTATCTTTCTCCTCGACACTTTCCAACAATAGTTCCAGTTCCCCCGCATCTAACCAAATACCTTCACAGACGGTACAATAATCGAT
>JAHJGZ010000221.1 GCA_018823795.1 Candidatus Omnitrophota bacterium | reverse complement strand
TAAGAATCTTTACAACTACAACAATAGTTGAAATACCGATCATCATAGCCATAAATTGTTTTGCTCCATCATTCATCTTTATTAACCTTAGGTCCCAGCATATCGCCTTTCATTTATATAAGGTCTGAAAACGTTCGGAAAAAAACAAACAATTGCTGTAAAAACATGTTCAAATCTCGTTTGCCCGATAGATGAAGTGATAAAAAATAAATTGAATCTTTGTTAAAAAATATATCAATGAATGCTGATTTTTTGTACGTTTTTAAAAATAATTTATAAAAAATCTTACTATAAACAACTTTGTAATGCAAAGTATTATATAGCACAAACGACATACATATTATGGTGATATGAAAATGCCAGAAAAAATAGATTTAAAAAAAGTTGAGAAACAAACATATCAATTTACCTTTACTGATGGTCTTTATGATATGGCATATGGCTCTCTGATATTCTTTATTGCTATTGCTCCAATTCTAAGAGATATACTATATCCTAGTTACATAATTTTTTTGATTTTACCTGCTCCTTTAATTCTCATTCTCGGAAAATTATATATTACTATCCCGCGAATTGGAATTGCAAAATTCAATCAAAACAGAACTAAATCCAGAAATAAAATAGGGCTTTTAATTGCAATACTTTTTCCAATAACTGTATTAATGGTGGTTCTAACATTTTTAGGTGTTTATAATATTAGAGTAGGAGGGTATATAGTACCAGTTGGTGCAGGATTATTTGCTCTTATTTTACTTAGTGTTATTGCATACATTATGGATTATCCGCATTTTTATCTCTATGGAATTTCAATTGGCCTTGGGCTTCCCTTAGCAGCATTATTAAAACCTATCTTTGGAGAACCACTTCATTACTTAATTAGCTTTGGAATATCAGGGACTCTAATTCTTATCTACGGCATTATAACACTTATCAAATTCATAAAAAAGTATCCAATACCTGAAGAGGTGTTTAAAAATGACTAAGAAAATTAACCTGAAAGAAATGGAGAAAAAAGCATGGAAATCCTGCTTCCAAGACGGTTTGTGGGACATATTACTCGGATTTATACTATTAAGCTTTGGAATAGGGCCATTTATAGAAGAAATAACCGGTATCACCTACCTAATAAGTTACATCATATTAGTATCTCTAGGATATATTATATTTTATGGCGGTAAAAAATACATCACCATCCCTCGAATAGGTAACGTAAAATTTGGCCCAAAGCGAAAATCTAAAAAAATTAAAGTAGTCATAATTCTAGCAATTTCGGTTATATTTGGACTAGCTGCCATATTACTTACACAAACAGATCTTATCCCCTATAATATAGATATTTCCAGCTGGGGAATAATATTTGCAATTAATGCACTTATTGTCTTTAGTTTAATGGCATATTACCTAGACTTCCCTAGATTATACATATATAGTATATTCTTTGCCACCTCAATATTTATTGTAGAAACCTCAAGTAGCCATGTTGGCTCTACATATGATACCGTAATAGGATTTGGAATGTTCGGAGTTGTCGTAATATTAGTTGGTTTATTACATTTAACCAGATTTGTACGAAGATATCCATTACCAAAATAGGAGATAATAGATGACGCCTAAGAAAAACAAAACTTCCAGCGACATCCAAAATATAACAAGTGTTGATAAGTTAATTCATGAACCAGCCCGATTAAACATTATGACTCGTCTTTATGTTGTAGAAAGTGCTGACTTTCTCTTTATGATGCGTCAGACTGGATTAACATTTGGAAATTTATCAGCACATATGAGTAAGCTTGAAAACGCAGGATATATTGAGATCATTAAGGAATTCATTGGAAAAAAACCACATACTATGTTGAAACTTACAGAACAGGGAAGACAGGCTTTTGAGGAGTATCGAAAGAAAATGAAACAGTTTTTTGATGACATGCCTGAATAACAACTTGTTCGATGCATAGTATGATTTTGCATTTTAAAAACAACAGGAGAAAAACTAAATTTTTTATCGGTAACATTCAAAGGTTAAAAACACCCCATTCTATGCAGTATCCCTCCTGTAAAATCCTTCTAACCCGCCAGGTCCGTTGATTTTTTTGTAACTTGTATCAATAATTGACTCTTACCGAGAAAATTACAAAAGAATTAGATATTCTCAATCATATACACCATGGTTAACAAATTTTTACGAAGTTACTAAGCAAAACTATTTATATTATATAATATAAATGTGCACAGCAAACATTTAAATATTACTTTACATTACTTAGTATTTATGAAAGGAGATAAGCGTGAAAGAATTATTAGAATTCTTCTTGATACGCCAGATGGCAGTCTTACAGCCTATCGTATACACATTAAAGCTGAATGCTCAGAACAGTGGACTG
>JAHJGZ010000242.1 GCA_018823795.1 Candidatus Omnitrophota bacterium | reverse complement strand
TAATGGGCAGATATGTTCTGGCCCCGTGCACGGGCGGTCGCTTTTATGAGTGAGCTTATAACAGAAGAAGTTCTCTGCTACCTCTTTCTGTCTTGCGGCTGTATTTGCCATCTTGACCGTATAGTCATTGGTATCGATAACATAAAACGGGTGGGTGAGGGATTCGATGATATTGTTAAGAAATATATTCTGTTCTTGCCACTTTCGTCCCGCCGCGACGCGTTCGGTCACATCATGAAAAGACCACACCCGGCCGATAATCTCATCGCTTAACCTCTGGGGTTGAGAATAGCGTTCAAAGACTCTTCCATCTTTAAATTCGATAACATCAAGGCTGCTCAACTGAGGCTGCCCATACAGACTTTTAACCTTGTTTAGAAAATCTGCCGGGCTTTTTACTTGCTCTAAGACAAATCGTAAGGCTTGTTCATCATCCCGCGATTCTAAAATTTCGGCTGGGATATTCCACATCTGGACAAATCTATGATTAAAACTGACGATCTTACCCTGCCGGTCAACCGCCAAGATACCGTCGGCAGTGGATTCGAGGGTGGCCGAGAGCAGAGACAAAGACCGGTTTAATTCTTCTGTCTTCTTCCTCTCCTTCTGCATAAGCGTCATTAGGTCTTGAGCCATCTTATTAAAAATCTGGGTCAGTCTTCCAATCTCATCTTTGCTTTTAGAGATTATTCTTTGACTAAAATCTGCCTGCGAAACCTTTCTCATTCCGGTCTCTAACCTCTGAAGCGGCAAGATAACTATTCTTAATAAAAATATTGCGGTTAATATACCCATAATTATCAGTCCGCTTATTGACAACACAATGTTTTGGTTCTTGGCGATGTTTATCGCCTTTATTGTGGATTGCCAATCAAGGGAAATTTTTAATGCCCCCAGAATCCTACGTTTTTTCCCATGGCAAGGATAACAGTTCTTCTCATTCAAGATGGGGGTAGCTTTGGTGAAAACCATATCTTCGCTACGTTCCCGAACCTCAATACCATACACATACTTGCCTTGCATGGCCTGGGAGGCATAGGGGGATAATGATCTCTTCCCGACCAAATCTGGATCTGTGCTTCTTCTAATAATACCTTCATGGTCTAAAAGATGGATTATCTCTATCCCCTTCATTTTTTTGTATCCATCAAATTGCACCTGGATTACCTCTTGGTCTCCGGTAAGCATGGGGTAGTGCATGGCAGTCAAAATCAGATTTCCTAATCGGTGTGACATCTCTTCTGCCCTTTGGGTTAGGATTCGCCTCTCTCGGGAAATATTCATTAGGGTGATGGTCATTAAGATGAAAACTAACACCCCCCCCAACCCAATGATACAACTAATCCCCAGGGAATTTTGTATTTTTTTAATCATCTACCGGCCTTTCAATTTTAATTTCAAAAGACTCCTCTTTGTTTTCTATTGGCAATGTAATCTTAAACCCCGTTCCTTTCCCCACCTCGCTGGTTATCTCAATCCTGCCCTTATGGTTCTCGATGATTCGATAGACTATGGCTAAGCCTAAACCAATACCCCTGTCCGGCCCCTTGGTGGTAAAAAAGGGATTAAAGATGTATTCCAGATTCTCGTTAGAGACCCCGCATCCTGTATCTGTAAACTCAACCTCAATATTATTCCCCTCTCCACTCAATGCCGTCTTGACCGTTATCTGGCCGCCTTCCGCTCGGTTTAGACTGTCAATAGCATCGCGGGCATTGGTAATCAGATTTAAGAATACCTGCTGCAGCTGATTGGTATCTCCTTCTATCTTATGAAGGTTTTTACTTAAGAATTTGTTCACTTTTATATTTTGCACCTTCAGTTGTTCATTTAACAACATAAACGAATCCTCTATCGGTTGATTGATATCCAGCTCTTTTAAGATAAATTCCGACTTGCGGGCAAATAAACGCACATTCTTGATTATCCTGTCCATCCGGTCTGTCTGCTCGATTATCTTGTGCAAATCCTCCCGAAAAGGACTTTCGCCTTCTAAATCCATGAGTATGGCCCGGGCAAAGCCCTTAATCCCGGTTAAAGGCTGATTTAACTCATGGGAGACACCCGCGGCCAACTGCCCCATAGCCGCCGTCTTACCTGCCTGGATAAGCTGTTCCTGGGTGTCTTTGAGTTTTTGGTAGGCGTTTCTTAGTTTTTCTTCCGCCTGCTTGCGTTCGGTAATATCTTCAAAAATCTCAATACCACCGATAATATTTCCCTTTTCATCTTTTATTAACCCTGCATTTTTTGCGATGATACGTTTTTGGCCATCTTTTCTTAGTATTGTGCATTCTTTAGCAACAATTGGTTTTTTAACATCCTCCGCATAAAGTCCGCATTTGTCCCAGCAAGGCTCTTCCGCAAACAATGTACATTCTTTGCCAACCATTTCATCTGCACAATATTGAGTGATTTCTTCTGCTTTTCTGTTCCAGTTAATAATCCGTTGATTTACATCCACCGTAAAAATAGCACTGGGACTAACCTTTACCAAAAGCTCTGCATATTCCTTCGCCCGGTTAGTTTTCTCCTCAGCATTTTTGCGCTCGGTTATGTCTCGACTTACTCCCAAGATGCTAAAGGCCTTGCCATTTTCGTCGCGCAAAAAGGTCATCACAGACTCCATCCAGAACGTCGAGCCGTCCTTACGCCTACACT
>JAHJGZ010000220.1 GCA_018823795.1 Candidatus Omnitrophota bacterium | reverse complement strand
CCCAGCACTAATTATGTAGAGATTACGCCGGGAGAATAATTCAAACAACATTTTTTAAATAGATTTTTGATAAAAAAATAACTTTTCAATTAGTGCTGGATTAATTCGCACAGTATCTTATGTCACGCTATAAAGTATAAGCGAAACGAACCCCGTTAGAGATAACGTATGCATAACTCTTACGTATTGCGAAGTAAAAAAGGATAATCGGTTGTATGCATGTGTTACTGGTGATTTAGGGAAACGCTTTAGCATGCACAATGAATGGGATATTGATGCAACAATAAAAACAGTTGAACTTATTTATTATGAAGCATATTTGCGAAAAGAAGATGTTCTCAAGAGAGAGAAATATTTAAAACTAGGATGGGAAAACGTGTCTGGTGAAATAGGTTGAAGCGTTTCCTATCTCTAACGGGGTAAAGGAGATTATATATGGTAAGAAAAAAAGAGATTATTGTAGCTGTGTGTATTATGTTTGTTCTTTTAGGTATTACCGGCTGTGCCGGCAATAAAGAATTGCAACGGATCAACAAAGAGCAAGTTTCGCTCATTGCCGGATTAAATGAGGAGATTGCTTATTTAAACAATGAACTTGATATGCTCTCACGGTCAAAAGAAAATCTTTCTAAAACACAGCTTCTGTTACAAAACCGGCTTAAAAAGGAACTGGCAAAGGGGGATTTAACAGTTGAAATGGAAGACAAAGGACTCGTCGTGACAGTGTTAAATAAAATATTGTTTGATTCTGGCAAAACAAAACTTAAAGGAGGGGCACAATCAACACTGAATAAGGTCGGTTCAATCCTGAGGACGCAAGTTCCGGATCAAATTATTTATATTGAGGGACATACCGATAGTGATCCGATTAAGCGCTCTGGTTTTAAGTCGAATTGGGAACTTTCCACTGCCCGTGCAACAGAGGTTGTTCATTATTTTATTGATAAATCAGGCATTGAGCCTCAACGAGTTGTCGCTGCTGGCTACGGTGAATTTCATCCTGTCGCGTCCAATACGACAGGGGAAGGGAAATCGCAAAACCGTCGCGTTGAAATTGTCATTTCTCCCAAACAGTTTATAAAAAAGCCGTTTGTTAAGCAGGCAGATGAGGAAAATGAGCAGGAGGACATACAATAAGAAATATCGCTCGAAATGAAAAAATATATTTGGCTGATTATTAGTGCGGGATTATTACTAAGTTGTGGGAGTATGATTATACTCCCACATTTTTTCTCATGGCTTATTTTTGAAAAAATGCAGCGTATTATACCGATCACGATTGATGAGTTTGAGAAGATAACACCATCGTGGGGAGCGATCACATTCGAAAATATTCGTATTACGTTTGATGACGTTGTTCAACTTGATTTTAAAACCGTTCACATACGATACTCTTTGAAGAAAATCTTTAATACTATACTCTCCCTGGATTGTACTGGTGAGGCCGGGACAATAGAGTCAGTAAAGAAAGATCAGGGTTTCTTTGGTATTACGACGCTCACTATTCAGTCTTTCAATACTCATCTGGAGATGCGTAGATGGCAGGATGTGATTATTGAATGGATGAAAACAGACGGTAATTTCGGCACTATGCAGCTTGAAGGTGTTATTACGCGAGATAAAACGATTGATTGTTCAGCTCACTTTTTGATCCATCCTGAATTTATTTCCCGGTTATCATTGCCTACTGATAGATCAATACATAATGAAAAGAACGATGTTACTGTAGACGTGACCATTGATGGAATGCTTATGCATCCGGATATTTCAATTACATCAGATTTTTTTCAGATTAATTTAGAAAGTAAGGAAAATACATAAAAGTAGAGGCACGGCATCCCGTGCCTCTACTTGAGGTATGATCAAGCATGAAACTATCTGAACTTTTGCGGGATAGAACATTTGAAACACTTCAAACCATTGATACGACGATTGACATCACTGATATTTCAACCAATTCAAAACAGATAAAGAAAGGAAATCTTTTCATTGCGGTAAAGGGGGAGCAGGCGGATGGGCATACGTACATTGACGAGGCTATTGAAAGGGGTGCTGCTGCCATTGTTATTGAAGATAGAGGGATACTTTCTCTCTACAGTGACCGTATTCCCGTTATTATTGTTGAAAACACGAGACGGTTTTACGCGAGGCTTTTATCAATCTGGTTTTTGCATCCTTCCAGAAATATTAAAGTAATTGGTATTACCGGAACCAATGGTAAAACAACCGTTTCATTTCTTCTTCAGCATATTCTCAATAATTCACAATCGTGCGGCCTTCTCAGTACGGTTTTATATGATACCGGAAACCGACAGTGTGTGGCTCAACAGACAACGCCGGACGCCGCTATTATCAATCAATTACTCGCTGAAATGCATAACAATGATCTTGCCTATTGTGCAATGGAAGTATCGTCGCACGCGCTGTCGCAACATCGTGTGTATGGTATTGATTTTCATGCTGCTATTTTTACCAATTTAACACAGGATCATCTTGATTACCATCACGGGATGGAAGAGTATTTTTTAAGCAAAACAGTATTGTTCACCCAGTTAGAGAAGGATATTAGTGCAAACGATAATAAAAACAAAACTACTGATAAGAGTGTGGGGATATCAACAATACAATCAATTCACAATAATTCTCTAACGGGGTTTCATAAAGATATTCCACGTAGGTTATCCATCATTAATATCGATGATGCGTATGGCCAACGATTATGTTCATTAGCCAAAGGGCGAGTCGTCACCTATGGTGTATCAAGTAAAGCTGATTTTACTGCAACAGATATTGATACACATTTAAGCGGAGTACAGTTTGCGATACAGGTAAAGGACCAGGTGTTTCCTGTTAAGAGTCGTTTAATCGGCATACATAATGTATATAATATCCTTGCTGCTTTTTCGTATGCGTATGAAGAAGGCATCAGTCCGCAGAATATTATTCAAGCGATTGAATCGTTCTCTGGTGTGTGTGGTCGTATGGAAGCTCTTTGCTGCGGACAGCCATTTCATGTCTTTGTTGATTATGCACATACCCCAGATGCGTTTCAGGTCATTTTGTCGTCAATAAAGAAACTTTCTCAGGGAAAGGTCATTGCTGTTTTTGGTTGTGGGGGGAATCGGGATCAGGAGAAACGGCCACTCATGGGAGAGATTGCTTCTCGCTTTGCTGATTATGTTGTATTAACAAATGATAATCCACGATTTGAGGACGAGGAGAAAATCATTTATGATATCGAGAAAGGATTTGCAATCAAACGTCCTTCTTTTTCATACGACATTATTCCGGATAGAAAAGATGCGATAGAAAAGGCCCTTTTGACTGCACAACCAGATGACATTGTTCTTATTTTAGGCAAGGGGCATGAAGACTCTATAATGAAACAGGGGAAGAAGCATTCGTTTAGTGACCAGAAAGTCGCAGAAGAAACGTTACAAAGGATGTTTAAAAAACACCCATTGCGCAGTATTAAATGATAAGGAATACTGATGTACCAGCTTAATGAATTTATAACACGTATTCACGGTTCGCTCATTTCTTCACCGGGGGTACAGACGATAACCGGTATTTCGATCGATACACGAACCATCAAGCCAGGTGATTGCTTTTTTGCGATACGAGGCGCTCATTTTGATGGTCATTCATTTTTGGATGAAGCATATAAAAAGGGGGCCAGTGCTTCTGTCGTTGATCATGCTTCGTGGAGTAAACGTGTTAAACACGATGATGCGGAGTATGTTACAAGGATGAGACAACTCCCAAATGTTATCGTTGTTCACGATACCATTCAAAGTTTGGGATTGTTAGCTTCCTCCATACGGGAAGGGTTTGGTGGAATATGTGTTGGCATTACCGGCTCATGTGGTAAGACGACGACCAAAGAATACGTGAGCCTCGTGTTGGGAACGCGCTATACCGTGATGAGTAATTGCGGTAATTATAATAATGCTATTGGTCTTCCTTTGACACTTCTTAATGTAACTGAGGCACATAAAGCTTTAGTGTGTGAAATGGGAGCTGCACAGCAAGGTGACATTGCCTATTTGTCGCATATTTTAAAGCCTACCGTCGGCATTATTACAAACGTTCACCCTGCCCATTTGGAAACGTTTAAGACGCTTGAGAATGTGTATCGTACAAAATTAGAACTTGCCGAGTACCTTGATTCGATAAATGGCACTCTGATCATTAATGGCGATGATGAAAAGCTCATTCGCGAAGCAAGAAAGTATCATGTTTCCCTTATAACCGTTGGCAGAAGTGCCCATTGTGATTTTGTGCTTACGAACACCGAGTGTACGGATAGAAAGATCACCTTTGTTGTCAATTCAAAATACACTTTTACAATTAATACCATTGCTCATTTCAATGTATATAATGCACTTGCCGCATTAGCGCTTGCTGATTTTTGTCAGATTTCCTTTACAACACTTACCGGTATATTCACTCATTATGAGGAGTTAAACGGTCGATTTAAAATATATGGAAAAGATACGTTAATAATCGATGATACCTATAACGCGAATCCGTTTTCATTCTCTCAGAGTCTTCAGGCATTTCGAAAAATAAAAGTACAGAGAAAAAAAATAGTCGTGTGTGGTGATATGTTGGAATTGGGTCCTGATAGTAAAAAATTCCATCGTGAACTCGGAAAAGAGCTTATTGATGCAGGTGCGAACGTTGTCGTTGCGCTCGGGGATTTAACGGCGGAGACGATCAAAGCCATTGAAGAAAGTAATGCCGATATTCGCTGTGTGAATTGTGAGAATAATAAAGCAGCAATTGATTTTTTAAAAAGTGAACTCGTCCAAGGAGATGCAGTCCTGTTAAAAGGATCACGCGGCATGAAACTTGAAGAAATAGCAGGAGCTCTTTAAGAGGTATGAGGCCTGCCTGCCGGCAGGTAAGGGTTAAGGGATAAGAAAATCCTTAGTGAATGATGTACCTCTTATCTCTTACCACTGAGCCCTTGAACACGTGCAGAGAGAGGTTTAAATATATGTTTTACCATTTCTTATATCCATTAAAAGAATACTGGGCTGTGTTTAATGTTTTTAAATATATTACGTTTCGTTCTGTGGGGAGTAGCGTTACCGCTTTTTTGATTTGTACACTGTGTGGACAATATTGCATTCAGTTTTTAAAATCATTAGGAGCTGTTGAACCGACAGGACGAGAACATGCACCACAGCTTGATCCCTTGTATCAGCATAAACATTCGATACCCAGCATGGGAGGCATATTGATTATTGGTGCGGTACTTGTCTCTAATCTATTATGGGGAAATTTCAGTAGTAAATATATGGTTTTGATCCTCACGGTAACGATATGGTTAGGGTTTGTTGGATTTATTGATGATTTTGTTAAGATAAAGACAAAAAGTTCACGAGGAATTCCCGCTGTTATTAAACTTATGGGGCAACTTATCCTCGGACTTATCTTAGGAATATTTCTTTATCATGATCCAGCATATCAAAAAGTTCTTTATGTGCCGTTTCTGAAAGAATATGTTATATACTTAGGCATCTTTTTTATCCCCTTTGTCGTTGTTGTTATTGTTGGTTCATCAAATGCATTAAATATTACCGATGGTCTTGATGGGTTGGCCATCGGATGTGCGGTGATTGTTGCAGCAACATTTTCTATTGTTAGTTATATCAGTGGTCACAGCACATTTGCTGCCTATTTAAATATTGCGTACATCACACAAAGTGGTGAATTGGCTGTCTTTTGTGCATCACTTATCGGTGCGGGTGTTGGGTTTTTGTGGTTTAATTCATACCCTGCTTCTGTTTTTATGGGAGATACCGGCGCATTAGCAATCGGCGGTGCAATTGGTGCAATAGCTCTGTTTATTAAAAAAGAACTTTTACTTCTTATTGTCGGGGGTGTGTTTGTATGGGAAGCCATCAGTGTAATAATGCAGATAGTCGGCTTTAAATTATTTAAGAAAAGAATCTTTCTTATGGCACCATTTCATCATCATCTTCAGCTTAATAAGTGGCATGAAGCAAAAATCACCGTCCGGTTGTGGATTATTGCGTTTATTTTGGCACTTATTGGTCTTGGTACATTAAAGTTGCAATAAAGATAGAGTATGAACATACAGGGTAAGAAAATAGCAGTTTTGGGATTGGGAGAAAGCGGTCTTCAGACCGCACTTTTTTTAAAAAAACACGATGCTCTTCCGTTTGTCAGTGAAAGAGAAGATACGGACGGTATCAAAAAAAGAAAGGAACTCTTAGACAGGGAGGGGATATCGTGTGAAATCGGCACGCATAGTATACAAAAAATTATTGATTCTGCTTTTGTCATCATCAGCCCGGGTATTAGTCCTCGTACTCCTATTTGCCAAATGCTTCACAAAGAACAAGTTGAGGTTCTGAGCGAAATCGAGCTTGCCTGTCGTTTTTTTTCCGGCGATATTATTGCCGTTACTGGTACTGACGGAAAAACGACGGTAACGACTTTAATCCAAGAATTATTGACCGGCTTTGGACTGCAGGCGATTAGTTGTGGTAATATTGGTAATCCCTTTATCGGTGAGCTTGACACGATAACATCGAATACAAAGGTGGTTTTAGAAGTAAGTTCATTTCAATTGTATCGTATAAAACAGTTCAAACCTATGGTAGCGGTACTCCTCAATGTCGCGCCGGATCATCTTGATTGGCATTACAATTTTAATGATTATCTTGATGCAAAGATGAAGCTTTTCGCGAATCAGACCAGTAAAGATTATGCTATTTTAAACTTCAACGATAAAGAAACTCAAAATTTTTTGTGCCGTATTAATTCCCGGCAATTGTTTTTTAATCAATTTCCAAGCGATATGGATGCTAATCGTGAAGCTGCGTTACTCATATGTGATGTATACGGACTGGATAAACGAAAGGGGAAACAGATAGTACGTAATTTCCCGGGACTCGAACATCGTATGGAATTCGTTCCCTCAGGTGATGGTATTCGGTATATTAATGATTCAAAATCCACTTCACTGCATTCTCTTGAGTGGGCGCTTGATTTAATGGAAAAAAAAGTTATTTTAATTTGTGGCGGCAGAAACAAAGGGCTTGATTTTTCATTGGCACAGCACATTGTGAAGGAAAAAGTTAAGTGTGCTGTCGTTTTTGGAGAATCGAAGGAAGATATCCGTGCAGCATGGAAAGATTGTGTCCCCTGTACGTGTGCTTCTACGTTACCGGAAGTGCTCACGCTGGCACAGCATCATGCTGAGGAGAATGATACAATACTTTTTTCTCCGGCCTGTACGAGCTTTGATATGTTCCTTAACTATAAGGAGCGGGGGACCGTGTTTAAACAGTTAGTGAATAAAGCCAAGATTTGCGGAACGGAGTGAACGCAAATCTTAAGGCTGAATTCACCCTTGACATTTAATGTCCAATCGACTGAAAAATGTCAAAGGTATAATTCGACCATAAAATTTATATTCACTTCGTTCTATAAATTTAAGTCTCATTATATGTCAAAAGAATCAGGCGGTATTATTATTATTGTGCTTACCTTGATAGCGATCGGCATTATCATGACATACAGTGCAAGTGGTATTTATGCTGATCAAGTCATGGGAAGTCCTACGTATTTTCTTGTCCGGCAGATTTCTTTTTTTTGTATCGGCATAGTTTTTCTGGTATCATTTTCGCTCATTGATCCGGGCATTCTGCAACGTAACAGTCGTTTAATAATGCTCCTAGCCATTTTACTGCTTCTTACCGTGTATCTTCCCTTTCTTGGGCAGACCACACGAGGGACAAAACGCTGGCTTAAAATATTTGGATTTAATCTTCAACCTGCCGAATTTTCAAAAGTAGCACTCTGTATTTATTTTTCCGATTATCTGAGTCGAAAAACAAAACAGATCTCACGGGGGAGCATTGTTGCCTTTTTGCCACCATTAACCGTATTGTGTATTCTTTCATCGCTTATTTTAATACAGCCTGATTTAGGAACAGTTGTTATTCTTTTCTCCCTCTCAGCAGTACTTTTTTTTCTTTCTGGCATCCGCCCGCGATATATCTGGTGTTTTTTCCTTATGTGTGTGTTGGTGTCATACTTTGCTATTATTAAAGTACCGTATCGGATAAATCGCATTCTTGCCTATCTGGATCCATGGAGTGATCCTCAGGGAAGTAGTTTCCAAATTATCCAATCCTTTGTGGCACTTGCTTCTGGCGGAATGAAAGGTGTGGGGCTTGGGCAAAGTACGCAAAAATTATTTTATTTACCACAAAGTTATACTGATTTCATTTTTTCTATAATCGGTGAGGAAATGGGCTTTATCGGTACGGCATCAGTAGTAACGCTTTTTGTCTTATTTTTTATTTTAGGATTACGGATTGTCCGTAGACAATACGAACCATTTAAAAAGCTCCTTTCTTTAAGTTTGGTTCTTTTAATAATTATTCAGTTTGCTATTAATAGCTTGGTAGCTACCGGATTTTTGCCAACGAAGGGACTGCCGTTACCTTTTATTAGTTACGGCGGCTCTTCACTCATTATTAATATGATTGCTGTGGGGATCCTTATCAGTATTGATTGTGTGCAATTTCGATTCCGAGGACGATAAAGACGTGGACAATAATGAACAACGATAATCTATCTAAAACAATTATCATTGCTGGCGGTGCAACCGGAGGCCATTTCTTTCCTGCTCTTACGTTAGCACACGAATTGATACACCAGCATGGTATAACGCATATTATTATGGTGGTTAATGAGAAGGCGAAACTATTGCAAAATCACATACCGCTGGATTTTTTCACTCCGTTAGAGAAAAAGAAGAATGGAGAAAGTAAGTTTGACGGAACGGTTATCGAGAAGGGGGAAAAGATAAGTTCTATTAATAATAATTCTCTAACGGGGCTCAGGTATGAATACCTGCCGACGTTGAAACGCTCTCGAAATATTTTCATGTGTATGTATACGCTTATTAAGGCATTTATTATGTCGTGGCGTCTCATCTCACGGGTACACCCTGATGTAGTGGTCGGATTTGGTAGTTCAGTTTCAGTTCCTCTTATTATCACCGGTTGGTTGCAGTCTGTGCCAACAATTATTCATGAACAAAATGTAATCTGGGGATTAGCAAACAAATTATTATACTTCTTTACAAAAAAAGTTGCGATCAGCTTTCCACCTGGTGAAAATCAGAGGAGAAAAGAGAAAATCGTGTATACCGGAAATCTTATTCGTCATGACATTCTTGATTATATTAAAAATGTGCGCCTGTCTGCTGAAGAGAAAGTGAATAAAAAATATACCGTTCTTATCGTCGGTGGGAGCCAGGGGGCATGTTTTATCAATGATGTGGTCATCGGTATGCTGGCAATGCTGAATGAAGAAGAGCGCAACATGGTACGCATACAGCATATACTCGGGGAGAGGGGGCATGATACTGTATATAAGGAACAGTATGATAAGCTCGATATTGAGTATTATTTATATTCTTTTTATTTTGATATAACAAAACTCTATAAAGAAACTGATATTGTTATTTCTCGTGCTGGTGCAGGAACGCTTTTTGAAATAATGGCTTTTGGTATTCCGTCAATACTTATTCCGTATCCCTATGCCGGGGCACATCAATATGAAAATGCTTCTTACGTGTACACGCGTGGCGCCGCACTTATTTTTGAACAAAGTGATATTTCACCCATACAGTTAAAAGATGCATTATTTTCTTTAATACGTAATGGAGAACAATGGTCAGTAATGCGTAGTCGGAGTAAAGAATGTGCACATCTGAACGGCCATGAACTACTTGCCAGAGAGGTCATTAAACTCCTCTAACGCCATTTTCTTTCCGAAAATTCTTGGAAATAGTTACTAAAGCTACTATAATAAAGGTTATAATTAATATAATAGTATGCAAAGGAGCAGTGTGTTCTGTTGTATATAACTTGTTGTAAATCAGCAAGTTAAGATTTTATTATAAATAGAGTAATTTCAAGATGACAATAACATCAGAATTGATAAAAAAGGGGAGTAAGATTCATTTCGTCGGTATCGGCGGTATAGGGATGAGTGCCCTTGCCCAGGTGATGCTGAAGCGTGGATAT
>JAHJGZ010000219.1 GCA_018823795.1 Candidatus Omnitrophota bacterium | reverse complement strand
TTGTAAAGTGTAAAGTATAAATTATAAATTACATTTTGTTCAAATTGATTAACGACGAGGAGATGCAATGAAATTCTTGCCAAAAAATTCTTATAAGTTTTTTTCCATTTCTATCTTTTGTTCCTTATTTTTTTTATCGTTCGCATTTGCCGAGACCGCGTATGAACAGGAAGATTTTTTGTCTCCCCAAAAACAAGCAGGCGAGAAAGCTCAGCTACCTGTTGTCTATGAACAAGAAGATTTTTTGTCTTCCCAAAAACAAGCAGGCGAGAAAGTTCAGCTACCCGTTGTCTATGAACAGGATGATTTTTTTCTCGAAAAGGAACAAGTAGGTGAAGACACTGAAACAGCACAACTTATGCATGAACAAAATGGGATCAAAATCGGCCTCATGCGCAAGAGAATTGCGGAGGAGAGAAAAGTTGAAGCAGCCCGACAGAAAGAAAAGGAAAAAGCTGTAAAACTTCTCATAATGGAAGCGGAAGAAAATTTTAAAAAGAAAGAGCATGAATCAGCGTTGCAAAATTTACAAGCAGTGCTTGTTCAGGAACCTTTAAATGTTAAAGCTCACCAACTTAAGAGAGAGATAGTAGAACGGAAAGAAAAGCAGGAACAACAGGATGTATTGGCAAAAGCAAAAAAACGTGAAGAACAATTGCGATTGCAAAAAATCAAAGAAGAGCGAGAAAAAAAACGTCAGATAAAAGCGGCTGTTGAGGCGCAGCGATTAGAGGAGGAAGCAAGGAAGAAGAGGGAAATCGAGGAGAAGAGAGAGCAAGAGTGGCAGAAGGAGCAGGAAGAGAAGAAGCGAGAGTTAGCGGCAGAAAAAGCCCGCATTGCAGGGCAGCAAGAACTTGAAAAAGCGCGTCAAGCAAAAGAAGCAGCTCAGGCAAAGAGTAAAGAAGAGAAGGCAGCGAAGCAGATGCTGAAAGAAAAAAACAAGAAGGAAGAGCAAGAAGAAAAGAAGAGACAGGCGTTAGCGGCAGAAAAAGCCCGCATTGAAAGGCAGCAAGAACTTGAAAAAGCGCGTCAAGCACAGGAAGCAGCTCAGGCAAAGAGTAAAGAAGAGAAGGCAGCGAAGAAACAGGCATTCAAGAAGCAACAAGAGCAGGAGGGACGGAATAAAAGGGAAATAAAAGCGTTATTAAAGATTGCGAAAAATGCATATGGCGGTAAAGATTATGAGGGGGCACTCAAGGCCCTTTTTACTATATTTACGAAAGATCCTTTGAATAAAACTGCGCAGGATTTAAAGAAGAAGATAGTAAGAAAACAGGAAGAACAAAAGATAGCATTAGTGACAGAGAAAGAACGGATTGCACCGCAGCAGGAGATAGAGGAAGTGCGTCGCGTTGAAGAGACAGCCAGTGCACAGCGTTTAGAAGAAGAGCGAGCAGAAAAGAAGGCACCGCAAGAAGAAAAAAACAGGCGTGTGTTAACAGCAGAAAAAGAACGAATTGCAAAACAACAAGAGATTGAAACGGCACGTCAGGCAGAGACAGACGCTCGGGCCAAACGTAAGGAAGACAAGGCGGCAAAGAAGGTGTTGGAAGACAAGAAAAAAGAGGAAAAACAGCAAAGGAGAGAAATCACAAGGCTCCTCAAGAGAGCGGAAAAGGCATACGAGGAAAGAAAGTATCAGGACGCACTTGAAGTCCTTAACGTGGTTTTCGTACAGGATCCACAGAATCAGAAAGCTAAAGAATTAAAAGAAAGTATAGTAACGATACAAGAGACGGAAAAGGATGTGCCAGAAGAGCAGCACGTGAAAATGTTATTACAGGAGAAGATAGAACGAGTGAAGAAATCAGAGGAGCATCAAGAAGTAAAACCATTAGTAGAAAAAACGGTCGATGATAAAGAATTAATAGCAACACAAGAAAGAGAAAAACGTCGAGAGGAAGAAATTAAGGCGCTTTTAATGCGAGCTCAGAAATTTAGGGAAAAGATAGGAACAGCAGAAAAGGGGATATCTGCTCCGAAGGAATTGACAGTCAAAGAGAAAGAAATTAAAGATGTTGTTGACGAAAAAGTACCAACTGATTTGCAAAAAAAGAAAAGAGAACAAGAAGAGGTTGAGGCACAAAAGGGAAAAATTGTTGAACAAATGAAAGCGGAAGAAGCGCGCGCGGTGGAAAAAACTGCAAAGACAGAGCCCGTGGATGACGCAACGAAAAAGGTATTACGGAAGAAAAACATCGAAATACTTTTAAATAAAGCAAAGAAAAATTACAAAAAAGGAGATTGTGATGCGGCACTTAAGAATCTTTTGTCGGTTTTTGCACAAGCCCCTCTGAATAAAGACGCTCGTGAGTTAAAAAAGAAGATTAAAGAAAAACAAATGAAGAAGAAAGGAATACGAGAGCAAAAAAAGAAAATCACAAAACCAAAAACGACGAAGACATTAAAGAAGAAAGACATCGAGGGATTCTTAGGAAAAGCAAAGAAAAATTACAAAAAGGTGGATTATGATACGGCCCTTAAGAATCTTGAGTTTATTTTCGCCAAAGATCCTTCTAATATAAAAGCGCAAGCATTACAAGAAGAAATAATTAAAAAGCAGACACGTGCGAGACACGCAGAGAAACTACCCGAACTTCCGGATAAAATTACGCAAACTCCTGTCATTAAGAAAACATCTAAAAAGACAAAAGACGCGCAAGAAGCTGTAGGGGTTGAAAATCAGATCGAACAGGTCATGAAAAAGGCTCAGGAGACGTTCAACAAGAAAGAATATGATCAAGCATTATTTTATGTCAATCAGGCGCTTATTTGGAATCCTCAATATGAAGAAGGTATTGATTTTAAACACAAAATTTTGAAAGCCCGCCGACGGTTATATGAAGATCAGTATGAAAAGAAACGAAAAAGAAAAGCGGATTCATTCAGAGAACATCAATATGAAAAAGCTACCACTTTCTCGGAAGAAGATTTACAAGAGATAAAAGAATCAGAGAGTATTCATATGCGCCAAGAGAAGGAGAGGCTGGGAAAAGAGAAACGAAGACAGCAAATAGCTGAAGATCAGATGCGTGAGGACAGCAAGAAAAAAACAGAGATAGAAGAAAAAGAGTATTTAGAAAAAATCATCAAGGAAGTTGAAGAAAGTGGCTTCTATGAAAAGTTTAAAGTACACGAAAAGCAAAAGAGGGAAAAGGAAACTTTGCGAGAACGACAAATCCATACATTTTTATTACGTGCTGAGGGACTTACGGAAATGGGGCACTATGAGGAAGCCGCTGTATATTTAAACAATGTTTTTATGGTGGAGCCTTATAATGAACGCGCACAGAAAATGAGAAAAGAGTTAGAAGGAAAATTTATTCGACAGAGAACGAAGGAAAAACAAATTCTCGATACACTTTTTGAACAGGAAAAAAAAGAATTCAAAAAAATACGTAAAAAAGTACATGCGGAAAAAGTTGATGAGTTAATGAGACAAGCGAAGAAATTTTATGACAAAAAAGATTGGCTCAATGCACGACAATGGGCACAGAAAATATTAATTATTAATCCCTCGAACGGACGTGCTAAGTATTTTATACGAAAAGTAGATAAACAACTGATTAAATTACAGGAGGAATTAAAAGCAAGCGAGGAAGCTCAAGCAGAAAGAAAAACTGGTGCAATGGAAGAAGCATTTCAGGAAGCAGCGCGAGCGCTTGAGGTCGAACTTGTGGAAGATAAAAAAGATGATATTGGGATCAAACAACGGGTGCAATCATTTCTTATACAAGCTGACAAGAAGATACGGGTACATAAGGATTATGACGGAGCTTTAGTTGATCTTAATAGAGCATTTGCACTCGACTCTCGTAATGAAATAATAATGAAAAAAATTAAGGAAGTGCGTGAACTTAAGACTCAACAGCGAGCAGCAGCCAAAAAGGGAGCAGGGGAAGAGCCCATTTCCGATGATGTTGAAAGAAAAGGGATAGTCTCCATTTCTGGCGTGCAGACCAAAGAAGATGTTTCATCGGCAAAAGAAAGACGGTGGGAAGAATATAATCATGGCAAACGGATATTAAAATCGGCCGCAGAAAAAAATTATCAGAACAAAGTCGATCAATCGATAAAGAAGGCACAACTGTATTTGGAAAATAATAAAATTGAAAAAGCAAAAGGCGAAATTGAACGTATTTTTTTCTTTGACCCCAAAAATCCTACGGCAAAAGATTTACTGCAGCGTATAACGGAGCATGAAGTGATGTATCGAAAAAGAAACCAAAAAGAAGCGACTGATGAGGCGTTTGAGCATGGATTGGAACTTGAAAAGTTGAAAGTTGCTTTGGGCGAGAAAGGCATAGGAAAAGACGTAGTTCGTTCATCAAAAGAAGCGAAAATCGAAGATCGGAAGGCACAGGAAAAAGCGATTAAAAAATTATTGAAAGAAGGGAAAGCTTTGTTTAAAGAAAGACAGTATTATGAAGCAATTAATAAATTTGAAGCTATTTTTATGATAGATGTACAGCATGAAGATGCTTCAAAATGTATTGATCAAGTAAAAGAAACGATGCTGCGGGAGCGAGAAACAGAACGGAAAAAAATCAAAGAAGATCAAAAAAGAGAAATTAATGACAAACTTACTCGTTATTCAAAAGAAATACGATCTTTACATGCACAAGGACGATATACCGAAGCAGCGATTAGTATCGAAAAAGGGTTGATTCTAGATCCTTCCAATAAATACTTAAAGGAACTTAAAAAGCTCAATGAAAAAGGATATAAAGAACAGCTAAAACGAGAACTTACACCAGATGAAGAGATTCAGAATCTTATTAATGCGGGAATAAAAGAGTATATACAAGGTAATTATTCGAAAGCAAAAGAATATTTTGAGCGTGTGTTGGAAATAGATCCGCATGATAAAAGGGCAAAAAATTCTATTAAAAAGATTGAAGAAAAGCTCAGCGGCTTATACGGAAATAAGTAGGAACCTGCAAAATAAGTGAAGGATAGGCGGCGTCTTAAAAATCATATAGTTGTCAAATCGAGTCACCGTAGAACAATAGAAACATTATCTCTGGGAGTAGACCGAGTGGACTTTTTCAAAAGCAGTGCAATACAGTCGTTAAGGTGCCGCATGTATGATTTGCTAAGAAAGTATACAGTTTATTTCTCTCTTATGGTTGTTGTTATCAATCCAGTTCCAGAAAATAATGATAGCGGGGAAAAACCTAGTTTAATTTCAGGGAAAGAGCAGAATGTTTCGGCGGAGGGAATGTTTGGGTATGACATCGTTAAAGAGAATAATAACAAGCGTACACAGCATGAGCAAATAATCGATTACTATAAACTTGGAAAATTGTATTTATTACAGGGAGAATTTACTGATTCGTACAAGTCTTTTTCAATAGGAGAAGGCTTGGAAAATTCAGGAATGCTGAATATTCCCAATAACGTTTTAAATCACCAGAATCCTGTAACTTATTCACCGTTACATTATCAAAATAATACTATTGAAGAAAATCCGCTTGAGACATACTTGGATAATCTCGTTTCTCTCTATTTACAACGGATAGAAATTCTTGCTAAAGATCCAACCTGTTTTGAGGAAGCGCTGCAAGAAATCGAGAAAATTTATATTATTGATCCTCATAACAAACAAGCAATAAGGCTTGAAAAGAAAATACACGATGCGCAAACGCAATCAATTCAACACACAGAAGTGCTTTTATCAGAAGAAGATGATAATAACCGTTTTATTGCACAGGATAAAGAACAAGCACTGTCGGCTGCGGAACAAATCATCAATGCTTCCCTTCTTACGTCCCCTAACATTGAAGCGATGGAATTAACACTCAAAGAATACTACGATGAAGGTAAAGTTTATTTGCAGAGTAAAGATTACTTTAAAGCTATTGTTGCATTTAGAAAGGTATTAGCGTTCAATGCTCATCATGTCTATGCTGAGTATGCCCGTGAATTTATCGATATTGCAACAGAAAAGATACGTGAAAAAGAACGAATGGATTTACAATTGATTCGGGAAAGCTATCGCGACGAAGAAAAAATAAGCGATATTGCAACAGTATCTCCTAATAAAAAAGCAGTACCGGCTGCATTACTAAATTTAACCCGGCCAGCAGAATCTCTGTCTGTGGAAGATCTGAATACAAGAAAAAATAAATTATTGCATAACCAAATTGATAATGTTATAGCTTCTGTCAATCAATTTATTGCTGAAAAGAAATATGTCCGAGCACAAGAGAATCTCGACGCTCTTTTAAAAATTGCGCCAAAGCATGAAGAAACACATCAGTTAATGAACCGCGTAGTATATCTCTTAGAAGAGCAGAAAGAAGAGGCGAGAATTAAACGAATTGAGGAAGAAGAAGGGGGACGGGAAAAATATTTTACTGCAAAACAACATCGAGATAATATACGGAAGACGATCGAACAGAAATATAAACAATGGAACACAATGAATCGTGAAGCAATGCAGCGTGAACTCAAAACTAAAATAGCGGAAAAACTGTATAACACACAAAATGCATTGTTTATGAAGGATTATTTAAAAGCTAAACAAGAGCTCGATTTACTTTTTATGTTACATCGTGAACATAAAGAAGCAAAAGCAATTCAAGAGGAATTGTTGGGAACGGTCGAATATCTTCAAACAGTAATATGCGATAGTGATACTGTGAAAGAGCCAGCAGATACTCCAGTGGTGAAGAGTAGTGTCTTGGCGACAATAAGTAACTTTCGCCCTGCACCGCTTTTAATGGGCACGGTGGATATTCAGGTAGAGGGAAAAAATGAGGTGCAGGACAGAGGAGTGCAACTGTTATCTTCCTTTGAAAAGGAAGTATTAGCTCACGATGAACACAATACTATTTTCCCTGACTACAATAGTGTGGAAGGTCGACGCGACGAGGACGAAGTTAATCAGATGGCAATGATAGAAGAGTCTCATAGAAAAGAAATTCCTTCTGAAATACAAGAACAAGAGTTGCATGAAAAATTTCAAGGCCCGCTTGAAAAATGGCAAAAAATTAATTTAACCTTTCAGGAAAATACAGAGAGAAAATTAAAAGAATACTTCGACCGGGGCAAACAACATTTTAAACAATGCAACTACTCTTTAGCATTAGTATCATTTAATAAGGTGAAAAGTTTAGATAAAAACGATCAGTTCTTACGTGAAGTCGAAGAGCTTATTATAGCCACTAAAGAACAATTAGAAAGTACTAATAATAGATAATTTTATTATGATCAAAAGAGAAAAATTATACAAGATTGGTGAAGTCATGCATTATTCTGGTCTTTCACGCCAAACATTGCATAACTATACCTTGGCAGGGCTTATCGTTGAAGCGCGAAGAACTGAATCAGGGCATCGGCTGTATGATGAATCGGTTTTTGATCGCTTAGAAAAAATTAAACAGTTACAAGAACAACACTATACATTAATGCAAATAAAAAAACTATTAGAGAAAGAAGCAAACGAATCAAATAATAACTGATTCTACTAAATAAAGAGAGCGCATATGAATATAAAAGAATTAGCAAAAATTTTTGGGATATCTGATGAAGAATTACTCGCGAGAGCAAAAGAAATTGATCTTGATCTTGCTTCCATTGGGGAATTGGATGAAACATTGATTGGTCAATTAAAAGAGCGTTTGCATGTGTCTATGGAAGAAAATACGGATGTGTCAAAAGGGCAAGGGACATCGGCTGAAACGCCTCATGCGGAGGATGTGTCTGAGCACATAGTTCCAAAGGAACAATCGCAGGGGTCGCCGATACCGGATGGGCAAGGAGATTCAGGGCTGGCGGATTTGCTAAATGAAGAACCGGTGCACGATGGTGGGGCGGATGTCGAAGCCGATAGGGAAATAATTACTCCTCTTAAAGATAGGATAATGCAGAAAGGACAATCTTTTTTACAAGATTTCTTTTTTCCTATTTTTAATACTCCTGTCCATCGCAATATTCTTATTATTGGTGCATTAGTATCGGCGGTGATAGGGATTACGGTCGCATCGCTCGTACGGATACAAACCACCTCAAAAATTTCTGATATAAAACAGAATACCGAAGTACAGGTGAATATCCGCGGGGGGTTTCGTGGGAAAAAGGATCTTTTTCAATTAATTTGGGAAATGCATGAACAGGGGTATTATCAATTGGCATATGATTATGCCGAGCGTTTTCTTGAAGAGTATCACGACAGTGATCTTGTCGGAGATGTATATTTTAAAAAGGCTGACATTGTGTATGATTGGGATAGGGGCTCCGATACGAGGCGATATAAAGAAGCACGGGCTGCATATGAAAAAGCTATTCATTATTCACCCAATGATACAAAAGTACCCTGGGCTTACTTACAGATTGCAAACACGTATTTTATATTAAATATTTTTGATGCTGCAGCGGAGGCGTATAAAGATTTAATTAATCGTTATCCCACATA
The DNA here is from genome assembly GCA_018823795.1 of Candidatus Omnitrophota bacterium. GTDB lineage: Bacteria > Omnitrophota > Omnitrophia > JAHJGZ01 > JAHJGZ01 > JAHJGZ01. Next base: position 18,709 of record JAHJGZ010000219.1, on the reverse strand, counting down.
TAAGGATCTTGATATTGCTCAAAGTCGCTTGGCATTATGCTATTTAAAACTCCATGAATATAATCGTGCCCAGTTGGAGTATAAACGGTTACTTGAAGTTTTCTCTAATAGTACGTTGCGGAGAAATGCATATTTTAAATTAGCTGAAATTCATTATCGTAAAAAGGAGTTTAAAGAAAGTATTGATGCCTATAGAGAGTATCTCACGTCGTATCCTCATTCTCCGCGTAAAACCGAAGTACATTTTCGTATTGCCAAGTTGTATAAATATCTTAGGGAATATCCACATGCTATAACGAACTTTGAGGAAAGTATGGGGACCTATCCCAACGATACATACAATGAAATTGCTTTATATCAAATTGGAGAATGTAATCTATTGTTAGAAAATTATGATACAGCACGTGATTATTACCAAAAACTTGTTGAAACGTATCCAAAAAGTAAGATTGCTGAAGTTGCCTATCACCGAATGGGGGATGCTTATTTAAAGGCTGATGATGAAGAAAATGCTATTACTATGTATGAAAATGCTCTGAGTAGCTTTCCCGATGTTAAGGTATCACGAGCGTCTGAAGTAAAATTGGCCGAACTTTACTATAAACACAAAAAATATGATCAGGCTGTCACAATATTTTCTGACATGCTTATTTCCGATCCTAACTATTTTGCAAATGATCGTATCGTCTTGCGACTAGCACAGATACATATGCAAAAAGGGAATCATTTAGAGGCAATTGATTGGTATTTGCGCCTTATACGAGAATTTCCAGCGAGCCCTCTCGTAAAGAAAGCATATTTTGATAAGGCAGAAGCAGAAATGACGAGTCATTTTTATGAACAAGCCGTAAAAAGTTATTTAGAATTTATTAAAAAATTTCCAGATCATCCTCGGATTGATTTAATTACCTATTTTATAGGAAAGATGTATTTTGAATTAGAACAATATTTGAAGGCTATTGATTATTGGGAAGATTTACGGAGTAAATTTCCTTTGAGCGATTATCGATATGTTGCATTAGAACGAATCGGGAAAACCTATATGACGATGGCACAATCAGATGACTATATTACTTTTTTAAAAGATGGAAAGCATGCAACGGGAACAGTTGATGAAATTCGTAGCAGTTTAGAACTTAAGGGTGTGGAAACGTATCTGATGATTGTAGACAACAAAGCATTGGAGGGAAGCGATGAATTTTTCAATGCGGGAAAAGAATTAGCTACCTATTATTGTCGAAAAGAAAAACTTGATAAAGGATTGGAAGTTTTAAATAAGCTTATCGGACTCTATACTGCTCATCCGTCAGTATATACCTTGTTACAGCTTAAGGCACAAATATATTATGATCTCAATGTGCCTGATGAAACAGTTGCGGCTTATGAAGACTTAATCTCGTTGCTTACGTATAAATTATCTCAAGGAGAAGAAAAGAATAAAAATGACTATTTAATTATGATAGCAGATGCGTATTTTGCACTGGGGGACCTTTTTTACAGCCAGGACAGAATTTCAGAAAGTCTTTACCTTTATTTAGAAGGGGTGAAAAAATTACCGGAATCGGAAAAAAGAGGATGGCCACTCTATCAAATAGCCAATTGTTATAGCAATCTTGATAATTACAATAAGGCCAATTATTACTATGAAAAGTTAAAGGAAGAATTCCCTGATAATTTTTGGAGCGAGTATGTTGGATGGAATAAAGAACGGCTCAAATGGAAGGAAGATATGAAAGAGAAAGGCGTGCGACTGAAGTCATGAATTCATCGATGACAAATACTGATGTGGAGCAGAAAATGCGTGAGTTGTTGGTGAATCTGCAGGAAGAATACGCTATGTATGAGTGTATGATCGAACTGTGTAAACAAGAGCATCAGTTTATCGAAAAAGGTGATTGGGCAAGCTTACGCACTTCTCTTGGTAAGAAAAACAAACTTTTAGATTCAATTATGACTATTGAAGGTGAAATTGGTTTATTGAAGGAAGAGTGGAATAGACAAAAAGATATACGGCCTTCTCAACTGAAAGACAAGATAGTAGCACAATTAAAAAACTTTAAACAGTTGATGGAGCAGTTAGTCGCATTGCAAACAGATAACGAGACAACCTTACAGCAACGGAATCTGAAAGAGGCGGAAATGTTGGGAGTGATACGCAAGGGAAAGAATTTAAATAGAGCATATTCTGCGTATGGCAACACAGTTACCCCTGCACGATATATGGATAAGATTAAATAAGAAAGATGTCTATGGAACAAAAGACAGAGCAGACGACGCAGGTAGATATAAGCGTACTCAATCAAGCGTTTCGAGCATTTAGTGAAACGACCTTAAAGTTTCAGGAAGCGCATGCGAAGCTTGAAGGGCGGGTGACATATCTTTCAAAAGAACTGGCAGAAAAAAATAGTGTGCTCAGACGTAATGTTGTCAAACTAGAACGGACACAAAAGTATCTTAATAATATACTCGAAAGTATTTCTGATGGCGTTGTGGCTTTAAACTTAGAAGGGAACATAACAACTTTTAATAGAGCAGCTCAAACAATAACAAAATTTTCTCCCCATGAAGTTATCAATAAACATTACAGCGATCTGTTTTCGAAATGGCATAAAGGAAAATGTGATACGCATACGATCATCTATGACATTACCTTTTCCACAGGACACGAAACGGTAATAAAGAATAAATCAGGAGAGGAGGTACCCATTATTGCATATAGTTCACTTATTACCGATGAAAATTCAAACGTTGTTGGCATTGTCGTTACCTTTAATGATTTATCAAAGATAAAACAGCTTGAAGACGAAATAGAACGGGCAAAACGATTATCGGCACTTGGTGAAATGATTGCTGGTGTTGCACATGAAATTCGTAATCCCCTGGGGGGGATTGAAATGTTCACTTCGCTTTTAGAACGAGAATGTGCCTCCGATGAAAGAAAGAAAAGAATTTCTCAGAATATTATCCAGGGCGTGCAAAGTCTCAATAAAATTATTACGGAAATGTTAACATTCACTCAATCATTTTCAAAGACAGAATTTCAAAAGGTAAATCTTATTGATTGCATTGAATCGTCATTAGGGTTTTCATGTCATGAATTGCGCAAGAAGAATATTAACATTGTAAAATCGTATAACATGGCGCAATCAGTACTGGTTATGGGAGATGTCGATCAACTCAGACAGGTGTTTTTAAACTTGTTACTTAATGCGGGACAAGCGATTAACTGTCATGATGGGGCAATACAGCTTACCTGTTTTTCTCATCAAAGAGATGGCTATGGTGTTGTTAAAATAACTGATAACGGGTGTGGTATTGTTCCGGAAGATATAGAAAAGATATTTGATCCTTTTTTTACAACAAAGGCAAAAGGGACAGGGCTTGGATTAGCAGTATCCTATCGCATTATTGAAGCGCATGGAGGAAAGATTCGTGTTGAAAGTAAAAAAGGCGAAGGGACATCATTCATTGTCTATTTACCATTAGTACAAGAGGTATAGAAGTATGGCAAAAAGAAACATTTTAATTGTTGATGATGAACAAATCATGAGAGATTCAATACAAGAAGCACTTGTATCTAATGGATACAATACTACTGTTGCAGAGGATGGTAGTCAGGCGAAGAAGATATTACAAGGCTCTACGTTTGATATCGTCATTAGTGACATCAAGATGCCTGGCTTGACTGGACTTGAACTGCTCAAATATATAAAGGAGGTATCTTCTGAAACGTTGGTTATTCTTATGACGGCGTTTGGCACTATTACATCAGCTATTGAAGCTATGAAAGAGGGGGCATTTGATTACCTCACCAAGCCCTTTTCCATTGATGCCTTAGATGTTGTTTTAGGCAAAGCATGGACTCATCTTGATATTGTTTTGGAGAATCGATATTTAAAAAATACGCTGGAAGAAAAATTTGGTCTGCACAATTTTATTGGTGAACATCCTAAAATGAAAGAAGTTTTTGAGATGATTCACAAGGTGGCGAATTCAAAGGCAACAGTTTTGGTGAGAGGGGAAAGTGGAACGGGGAAGGAATTAGTTGCACGTGCTATACATTATATGAGTCCACGCAAAAATCGTCCTTTTATTAAAGTAAATTGTGCAGCGCTTTCTTCGGGATTACTTGAAAGTGAATTATTTGGACATGAAAAAGGTTCTTTTACCGGTGCGTATACAAAAAAAATAGGACGTTTTGAAATAGCTGATTGAGGGACCTTGTTGCTTGATGAAATTAGTGAGATAGACATTGCTCTCCAGGCAAAACTGCTTCGTGTGTTACAGGAGAAAGAGTTTGAACGTGTGGGTGGTGTTAATTCTATAGCGGTTGATGTTCGTATTGTTGCGACAACGAATCGAGATCTTGAAAAAACAGTTCAGGAAGGAAAGTTTAGAGAGGACCTATACTATCGCTTACATGTTGTTCCCTTACAATTGCCAGCACTTCGTGAGAAAAAAAGTGATATTCCCTGTCTGATGGATTATTTTTTACACAAGTTTGCGATAGAGAATAATAAAAAAATTAGTGGTTTTGAACAGAGCGTTTACGAGAAATTAAAAAGTTATCCTTGGCCAGGAAATGTCCGTGAACTTGAAAATACCATTGAACGGGCCATCGTGTTAAGCAATGGTGAACTTTTGTTAGACGAGTATTTTAATGTTGGTTATACGCATATGAAAATGCCGCCTGCAGTTCAGAATAAAAAAGGCGAAGAGGGCACCTTGTTCTTTAAAGAGGGGATTACCTTAGCTGAAATAGAGAAGCACTATCTTCTTCATATGCTTACGCACTGTAATGGTAACAAGACAAAAGCAGCGCACATACTCGATATCAGCGTTCGTACATTACGCAATAAATTAGATGAATATGAAAAAATGGGTCTGGCGACGGTATAGAAGTTTTTTCCTCATACAAAAGGGGCAAAAAGAGGAAAATTTTGCACATTTTGATGGATGGGGGTGGATACGAGAATCAGAGGTAAGGCAACTCTTTTAATGATAATGGGTTATAATTTTATAGAAGTAATGTACGTGGCATACAAATTGCAAGTCTTTAAACGGTGACCAATATGTCAATGTTCGATCTACCAGTCATAACCAGTTGTAAAGAGATACTTGACTGTATGTCTCTGCGTCAAAAAGTCGTAGCGTCTAACGTGGCAAATGTTAATACACCTGGTTATAAGACGAGGGATATATCTTTTGAAAGTGTTTTTGATACGACACGTAATGATATGAAATTGCGTCTTAGGCGTACCCATACAAAGCATTTCCCAGCGGTATATGCAAATCAGAACATGGCCACTACTGTAGAACCTTTTTATGCATATGCTCCTGTAAATAAAAATGATGGAATTAACGATGTGGACATCGATAAAGAAATGTTAAAAAGTGGTGAAATACAGACGAATTTTACCGTTTTTTCAGAATTTTTAATGCGCAAGTACCAGAGTATAAAAAGAGTCATTAGTGGGACTATGTAACATTATTTGTGGAGGATTGAGATAACATATGAGTGATTCCTTTATAACACATTATGATGTAAGCGGCTCAGCATTGGCTGCTGAAAGAACACGAATGAGGACTATTGCAAATAATATTGCAAATATAAATACTACTCGCACAAGTCAAGGTGGACCGTATAAACGACAATTTGCAATACTCAAGGCAGAGCAGACTTCTTCTTCGAACCTTGAATATGGCGTGAGTGTTGATGAAATTATGACGGACTCATCAGCACCACGTTTGGTTTATGATCCTGATCATCCAGATGCTGATAGCAATGGATATATTGCATTACCCAATGTTGACGTTATCCAGGAAGTAACTGATATGAAGACCGCAACGATGGCATATCAGGCTAATCTTACGGTTATTAATGCGACAAAACAAATAATTGCCCGGTCTCTTGAGATAGGCCGGTAGTAATAAAGATGGTATCGTTAGTATCCAAAAAAACACGAGGGTCATAATGTCACAGAGTGTTATTGGACACGTGTATCGTATGGTTATAACATTATTTAAAGGAGTAGTATATGGATGAAATTCAAGGAAAAGAATTACATTTAAAACCGGTAATGCCACGTTCTATATTACCGAATGCTGTTAAAGGGATTAAAAAGCACGATCAGTCTTTTATTGATACTTTAAATAATTCGATTCAAGAAATTAATAAGTTACAGGAAAATGCAAATCAACAGGTTGAAAAACTTGCACGAGGAGAAATTAAAGATGTGCATCAAGTAATGATCGCTGCCCAGGAAGCCAATTTAGCCTTTTCAATGATGATGCAGATTCGAAACAAGATCGTTGATGCGTATCAAGAAGTTATAAAAATGGGTTGAGTGCTCTGCTCAACTCGATCACAATATAAAAAATAATATCATAGAGGAGGCATAGAGCAATGGATTTTTTAAACCAACTTTTTTCACAATTTAAAACAATTTATTCAAAAATGTCGATGACGCAAAAAATAAGTTTTCTGCTCGTCATTGCTTCAATTGGTATCTGTCTGATTATTGTTTTTCTGTGGTCATCACAACCTGATTTTGTTGTTCTTTTTTCTAATCTTTCAACAGCAGATGCAGCCAAAATTCATTCAAAGTTAAATGAACTAAAAATTCCCTATGAAGTAGCGGGAACAACAATTAAAGTTCCATCGCGGCAGGTATATGAGACCAGACTTTTACTTGCTAATGAAGGATTACCGAAGGGGGCGCATGTTGGATATGAGATATTTGATAAGACAACTTTAGGGCAAACTGATTATATGCAACGGCTGAATTTTCAGCGGGCGTTAGAGGGAGAATTGTCACGCACGATAAGTTCGCTTGATGCAGTTGAATCGACCCGCATTCATCTTGTTATTCCTAAGCCAACTATTTTTACTGAAAAGGAAGAAAAAGTTTCTGCGTCCATTATTATCACTGCCAGTAGAGAAGCGCGTTTAAGTAAAAAGAATGTTGTTGCAATTACGCATTTGGTTGCCTCAAGTGTCGAAGGGCTCGAGCCGAGTGACGTCACTATAATCGATTCAAATGGAAACTTGCTTTCAAGTATTATGGAAAGCAATATGGCTGTTAGCTTGACCAGTAGTCAGTTAGAAGTACAGCAAAACATAGAACGTTACTTGGAAAATAAGGTATCAACGCTGTTAATGGGTATTCTTGGGCCCGGCAAAGCAATCGTTAGGGCCAATGCAGAGGTTGATTTTAGTCAATCAGAAAAGACAAAAGAACTTTTTTATCCTGAAAGTCAGGTTGCGCGGTCTGAAAATAGAATAGAAGAGAGTAGTAATACGGGAGAAGGAAATGATGCGACGGTTGAAAAAACAATCACGAATTATGAAATTAATAAAACAGTTGAACATATTATTGGTGCAACGGGATTGATCAAACAGCTTTCAATGGCTGTTGTTATTGATGGGAAATATGTTGTAGAAGGTGCAGGGAAGGACGCGGAAAAGGTTTATACTGCCCGTACTGCGGATGAGAAAGAATCTATAAAAAAACTTGTAGTGTCTTCTCTCGGTATTAATGAAAAACGAGGAGATATTATAGAAGTTATTAATATTCCGTTTGATCAATCATATCTTGAAGAACAAGAGTTGCAACGGAGTAAAACTCTCCAGTCTGCAGACATGAAAGCGATGATGCAACAATGGCCATGGCTTGTTGTTGTTGTTATTTTTATTGGACTTTATTTATTATTACGAAAAATTATATCGCAAGCATCAATGACGCGGGTTTCTATTGCAGGGGGTGCACGTAGTCGGAGAGATGACGAACCGTTATACGATATGATACGAGACCAGGAAGGATATGAAGAAGGTGGGGCCGGAACGGATAGAAAGGCTGCATTTGCCGCGAACAGTATAGCTCGAGAGAGAGTAGAACAGGAAGTGGGACGTTTGGCAGCACAAAATCCTAATGTAGTAGCTAAGATAATTAAGGAATGGTTATCGGAGGATTAATCTATGGCTGAGAAATATGATGTAGATTTAGGTTCAGTTCCCGGTGAAAAGGTATCCGGGAAACGGAAATCAGCACTGCTTTTGATTGCTCTTGGACCTGATGTTTCTGCAAAAGTGCTTAAAAGATTGGATAGCAAGAATATAGAAGAGGTGACACAAGAAATTGCAAGCATTGGTTTTGTCGATGCCAAAAACAGAAGAGGAATTTTCAATGCATTCAAAAATACCATAAAAGAGCATGGAATACTTTCTGAGGGCGGTATGTCCTATCTTAAAGAAATTTTGGAAAAAGCCGTTGGTCCTCAGCGAGCAAATGAACTTATAAGAAAAATTTCTCTCAATAAAGAAAGAGTCCCTTTTGATTTACTTCGGGAAATTGAACCAGGCCAAATCTTTAATTTTATTCAAAATGAACATCCTCAGACTATTGCACTTATTTTATCTTATTTACGTCCTGAACAATCATCCGTGATTTTATCGCAATTATTGCCTGAAAAACAAGTCGAAGTGGTAAAACGGATCGCAACAATGTCACAAACGGCACCGGATGTGCTTCAAGAGATTGAACGAGTCTTGCGTAAAAAAATTTCCTCATTTACCAGTGGGGAAGTCTCACGAGCTGGTGGTGTGAAAGCAGTTGCAGAAGTTCTTAATCGTGCAGATAGAGCAACAGAAAAAAGTATTTTAGAAGCGCTTGATGAAGAAAATCCGGAAATTGCAGATGAAATTAAAAAACTTATGTTTGTTTTTGAAGATGTCATTTTGATTGATGACCGAGGAATTCAGCAGATACTCAAAGAAGTTGATAATAGAGAATTGGCCCTTGCACTTAAGACTTCTTCAGATGAACTTAAAGAGAAAATATTTAAAAATATGTCAAAACGTGCTGGCGAAGCGCTTCGGGAAGAAATGGAATATCTTGGCCCCGTGCGTTTAAAGAATGTTGAAGAGGCACAACAAAATATCGTTGCAATTGTCCGCAGGCTAGAAGAAGCGGGTGAAATTATTGTTGCTGGTCGTGGTGGAAAGGGGGATGAAATCATTGTCTAAGATTATTAAACGCCATGAGAGTCCGTTACATGAGAAAGAATTTGATATTTTTTTCTCTGAAGAGCGTTTAATGGATGATCCAGGCAACCAGAATAAGCATCATGAATACATTAAACAGCATAAGATGAAAGCACGTGAGGAGGCTGAGATAATTATTAATGAGGCAAAGAAGCAGGCTATTGCTGAGCATCAGAGCGGGTTTGAAGAAGGGTTACGAAAGGGATTAGAAAAGCTTAAACCATTGGAGGAAATGTTGCGCGATACACTTACTAAGATAAACCATTTTGCTGAACAGTATCCGCATCAACTTGAACCGAAGGTGGTGAACCTTATTCTTCATATTGCGAGTAAAATTATTAAGGACAAACTCGAGAGTGATCGCAATATTGTTATACGTACGGTACAGGACACGTTTAAAGAAATAACAGACAAGGAATATATAAAGATACGAGTGCATTGTGAAGACATAGCATTAATGCGTAAATTTCAACCACAGCTTTTAGAGATGTTTCATGATATAAAGAAAATTGAAATTGTTGCTGATGATATCGTAGATAAAGGAGGGTGCATTATTGAAACCAATGAAGGACGTGTCGATGCAACGATTAAAACGCAGCTGCAAAAACTATATGGTGCAATAACCGATGAAACATTTGCCTCACGCATGTATATGACATCATGATTGAAAAAATTGATTTCAAAAAATATGAAGATAAAATCGCAGAAACCACATTGTATACCTATGAGGGAACGGTACGACAAGTCATTGGACTGTGCATTGAAGCGAATGGTCCATCTGTTTCCGTTGGTGATCTTTGTTATATCAATACAAATAGTAGTGACTACCTAAAAGCCGAAGTAGTCGGTTTTGCTGATAATAGAGTTTTTTTAATGCCTCTTGGTGAGATGCGTGGCATTAAACCAGGAGCACGCATTGTTTCCTACCGAAAACCATTGACGATCGGAGTCAGTAATAAATTGCTCGGAAGAGTATTGAATGGCTTAGGTGAAACTATTGATAATGGTGAACCATTATTTTTTCATACAGAATACCCGGTGAATAGTTCACCACCGAGTCCATTGTCACGGACGCGAATTGATAAACCGCTCGAAACAGGTGTCGGTGCGATTGATGCACTGTTGACTATTGGGCGCGGGCAAAGAATGGGGATTTTTTCAGGATCAGGGGTGGGAAAAAGTTCGCTTCTTGGAATGATTGCTCGTTATACGGAAGCAGAAGTTGCCGTTATCGGACTTATTGGTGAACGGGGCAGAGAAGTGAATGAATTTTTGGAAAAAGATTTGGGAAAAGATGGACTGCAGAAGTCTGTTGTTGTTGTTGCAACGAGTGATCAACCACCGTTAGTGCGGTTAAAAGCGTCACTCATTGCTACGACTATTGCCGAATATTTTAGAGATCAAGGGAAAGACGTTGTATTAATGATGGATTCGATTACACGAATTGCCATGGCGCAAAGAGATGTTGGTCTTGCGATTAATGAACCGCCGACGACAAAAGGATATACTCCATCGGTTTTTTCATTTCTGCCACAATTACTTGAACGTTCGGGTACGGCAGAGAAAGGCAGTATTTCAGGTTTTTACACTATTTTAGTTGAAGCAGATGATATGAATGATCCCATAGCTGATACGGCACGATCAATTTTAGATGGTCATATTGTTCTGTCGCGGCAATTATCACACATGAATCATTATCCTGCAGTTGATGTGCTTGCGAGTATCAGTCGTGTTATGCCGAATATTATCTCGCATGATCATAGAGAGGCGGTGCGTTGTATTCGTGAAATTCTAGCAAATTATAAAGAAGCTGAAGATCTTATTAATATAGGAGCGTACGTAAAAGGAACAAATACACATATTGACACTGCCATTGAGAATATTGAGAGCATTAAGACATTTTTAAAGCAGAAGATAGAGGAACCACGACGATTTCAAGATACTCTAAAAAGACTTATTGAGATATCACGATATGAAGCTGCATCGGGCAATACCGTATAATCTTTTATTACTCATAACACTAGTCCTATTATGTTCTTTGATAGAAATAGGGTGTGGTAGAACGAATGATGTAAACCGCTATTTAGAGAATGCGGGGCGTTATGAACAAAAGTCTCAATATCAGAAAGCAATACAAGCATATCAGAAAGCTCTTGAGAAAAATCCGCATGATGCAGTTACCTATTATCGTTTGGGGTATGTGTATCACTCGTTAAGTGACTTTTCTAAAGCTGAGGGAGCATATCTGAAAGCAATTGATAATGATCGTTCGTTCATTGATGCGTATGTCAATTTAAGTACACTGTATCACCAGGACGGATGGGTGCGGAAGGGGCAACGTATCCTTGAAGATGCATTGCAGATCGACCCACGTGCCTATTATGTTCATTTAAATTTAGGTCAAATCCTTTATGAAGTTGAAGAGTTTGATGAGGCGATAGAACATTATGAAACAGCTATAAAACTTCAGCAGAACAGCCCTCTTCCTTATTACAATCTGGGTGCTGTTTATTTGAAAAAGGGTGATACAGAAAAAGCAATCGAGTCCTTAGAAAAAGCAATTGTACAAGATCCCTCGTTTCATGATGCATATAATCTTTTAGCTGTTATTTATGATGAAGAAGGTGACAGCGAAGCTGCTGCTCGATATTGGAAAAAACGTACTATCTATGGAGACAAACGAGATCCAATGACCCATATGGCACGTAAACGGTATAGAATGTTGGTTAAACGATGATATCTCTGTTTTTCTATAATGAAAAAATTTAAATTCCGTTTGGAAAAAGTCCTTGATCATAAAATACGGCTCTATGAAATAGCATGGAGCAAGCATGTTGAAGCGATGAATATACTGAGACGAGAAGAAGCAAAACTCCATTCATTGCGTGATACATATAAAACCTGTCTTTTTGAACTTGCAACAAAGATGAGTAAAAATTTTCGTATTCGTGAATTGGGCCCATATTATCGATATATATCATTTATTAAAAAAGAAATTACGCAACAGAGTCAGATTGTTTGTCAGGCGTTACAAGCCGAAGAAGCGCGCAGGAAAAACTTAATGCATGCATCAAAAGAAAAAGAAGTGTTAAATAAGTTAAAAGATAGACGGCATGATGAGTATATATATAACCTTGGGAGAGAAGAGCAAAAATTTCTTGATGATATTACTGGAGCAAAATATGCACGAGGGTTGAGGAGCGGATAATGTATACACACGTAAGCGATAGACAGGGCGGCATATTAACCTTTTTTCTTATAGGGTTAGGCCTCAGCATTTTTTTTATTATTATGTTAATCGTTTTTTCATATATGGCAGGGTATATACGTGTTGACATTGGACCTGAAACGCAGCACGAGGACATTATTTATGATAAGAATACTATTACAGAACTCGACCAAAGAGAGAAAATTCTTCAGCAGAGGGAAAGGCATTTAGCACAGCAGGAAAAACAGTTAAAAAAAATTCTTGCCCAAATTGATATTGAAGAACGAAAAATCACCGAAGACCATGAAGCGGTCAAGAGTAATTTAGACGAAATTAGCGCATATTTTGAACGATTTTCAGTTGAAGAAGAGGCAAACTTCAAACGATTAGCCCAGATGTATCAAACGATGAAACCAGCGCGAGTAGCTACAATCTTTAAGGAACTTAACATGGAAACAGTAGCAGAGCTTCTCAAACGGATGAAGAGTAGGTCTTCAGCTAAGATTTTAGGTGAAATTGGAAGTGACGATGCTCATCGTGCTGCACAGATAAGTGACATTATAAAGGGTGAGAAAAAAAGCGATGCTTTCATAAAAGCGGTCAAGTAGTACTTATGAATAAACAGCATTTGATTGTCATAGTGTTTGTAATAATAATTTTTATTGTAACTTCCAGTAGTGTGTTTTCTACAAATAATGAAATAAAAAAAAGCGGTGGATATATTATTGGATATAGCACGAAAACACAAGAAGATTACATTGAAAACCGTAACAGAAAAACTGTTTTGGAGAGTTCTCATGCTCGCGAGATAACAAAAGGGGACATACGGTCAGATGAAGTTTTACAAAAAGAGTATATGCAAGCAACAGAAGTGACATTAGAGACCAGAGAAAAGATAGTCGGCGCATTTAAAAAGAAGTTGCAGGTGAAAGAAAACAAAATACAACTTCTTGAGCAACGATTAGAGAGGATGGAAAAAAAATTAAAGCAGAAGGAAGACGAGTTTTATATGATGCAGCCGAAGGCAGCCCGTCAATATGAGGTTAAGAAGGGTGATAGTTTATGGAAGATAGCGGCACGAAGGGATACATATAAAAATCCATATATGTGGATTAAAATATATAATTCAAATATGTCTAAGATTGAAAGTCCTGGCTTGATTTATCCAGGACAGCTCTTTGATATTCCGAAGTAAGAACGTGATTTGCTATACGTATTTGCATAACCGGTGAGTCACGCTAGATCATCCAGAAGTAATAAAGGATTATGGAGGATTATAACGGATTATATTCCACTTCTGTATAATCCTCATTTCCTAGAAAGAGTGTGTATCGCCCTCTAAGGCCGTGGATAGGTATAGGTCTTATAGGGATTGTCATAGAGTAATTTCTTGCCTTGCGTATACAAAAGGGCAAGAAATTATCTGAAGTAAAATTTTAGAAAAGAAAGGAGGTGAGGAAAATGGATGATAGTTTACAAGTAATGATGCCCCTTGAAGGTAGTCAGTCTGTATACTCTATTGTGTATCCTGAAGGAACAACACCGACAAGCGGTAATGGAGAAGATTTTTTTCAATTTCTGCTTGCTCAGTTAACATCATCGGGAGGAACGAATACGACGCAAGGGATAGAAAATTTTCTTTCATTTCAACCGTTGCAGATTACCTCTGATGGTGATGATACGGGAGGAGAAAATGCCGGAGGGGAGACGAACGCAAATCTTATTACCAATATGTTTTCATTTCCATTGCTGAGCGAAATTGCAGAATCTATATCACCGGAGTTGGCAGGACTGCAGTATGAGGAAATTGTTGACGGTGGCACTGAAATGCAATTTGCTGCACAGCCAGAGGTTCCGACAGGGGAAAGTAGTGTATGGCTTGAAGGAAAAATATTCAATCCGATGCCGTTTTCTATTGATTCTGAAGGGACATCGCGTGTTGGAGAAAACACCGGGGATGTGAAGAGCGCCATTTCGTTAGTTTCAGATGATACCGCAACGCAATCAACGATTTTTGGTGAGAGCGGATTTTCTGAAGAAGGTACTAAAAATGTGGTGCCCGAAGCGCGCACATTTGAAACGGCACAGGTGATTAATCAACAGAGCGAAAGGATATCAGTAACAGATACGTTTATTGGTAATACTGCTTATGACGGAAAAAGTGAAGAGTTGCTTCTTCAGAAAACCGGGGAGCTTGCAAATCAAAGGTATCCGGTTAATTCTACCGAGGAGAATGGGAACGAATATGCAGTCGATGAGTTTATGGCCGATAGTCCTTTTGTAGAAAAAAATGAAGTTCTGTTCTCTTTGCTGAATCGAGGAGAATTGTCTAAATTGGATTTGGCTACAGCGCGTTCTCTTTCAACGGCCTTCGATAATTCGAGTGCAGCACCTGCTGATGTGAATGCAGAGACATCAATTACCTTTGGTGATGCGAATGCAAACTTTGCGTCATCGAAACAATCGATGACTTCAAACAATTTTTTTGATGTCTTTGAAAATAACGAGTTTACCAATATGGAAACAGCAGAACAGGCAGGTAAGGGTGAATCAACATTTGAGGGAAGAGTTCGTCAAGCACAGGAAGCTCAATCAGTTGCGCAACAAATTGTTAAATCAGCCCATTTCCGTCAGGGTATCAAGGTAAGCGAGTTTTCTCTTTCATTAGAACCGGAGTATTTGGGTAATTTAAAGGTAAGCATTGCGATGGAAGGAGATACTATTTTTGCAAAAATAGCAGCACGGAGTGCGTATACCCATGATATGTTATCGAGTAATTTATCTGCTTTGAAAGAATCGTTTAACAATGCTGGTATTAAGTTTGATGCAATTGAAGTATCTATGGATGAAGGAGAAAGTGGTTTTGAGTCTTTCCAAACAGAAGAAAATTTTCAACAGGGTGAGGCAGCAAGCAACAATGCATCTTTTAGAGATTTTAATCCTTTTGAATATGTCTATGAGGAAAGGCAACCAGCAATGCATGATGAGTCAGTATCTAATGTTTTGAATGGAGCATATCATATTGATTATCTTGCATAGGTTGGAATGGAGCACCTATTTTATAAAAGAAGGGAGGTGAAAATCACGATGAGTATTGGTCAGGTAGAAAGCAATAGTTCTAGTTTGCCAGAAACCGTAGAATTAGGAAGTAACAGTGAGTTGGACAAAATGGCATTTCTTGAGTTATTAACTGTACAACTTGCAAACCAAGATCCTCTCAATCCTGTCGATAGTGATCAAATGGCACAACAGCAAGCAATGTTTGCGCAGGTCGAGCAACTAATGAACCTCAATGCGACTATGGAGACATTTGTTGCTTCACAAGAGGATGTTATGTTAGGTATTGCAAGTGTGTTTAATACGCTTGAAAGTGCAAGCTTCCTTGGTAAGGATGTTGCATTCTTTACCAATCAGGTTGTTGTTGACGAGGATGGGTCGTATGGTTCATTATCCTATGATCTTGGTAAAGACGCATTTGTTGGCTATACAATAAAAGATGCGAGCAGCAGGACGGTCCTATCCGTTCCTCAGGAAGCTACTGAAGCCGGCGAAGGTAAAATGATTTCATGGGACGGTACTGATACAGAGGGCAATCCTGTTTCTCCGGGTACGTATACCATAACGATTAATGTGCAGGATGCAGCGGGGGTAGCAATGACAGGACAAACCTATAGTGAAGTCAAAGTACGTTCTATTGATTTCCGTTCAGGAACACCAATTCTTACGTTAGATGATGGACGTAAAATTGATGTAACCCAAATATTAGCTTTAAGTGATCATGAGGGAGCGTGAATAATATGACTGAAAACATTTCTTATCTTCCGCAACAACCAATTGTTCCTATTACGGGAAAAGGAAAGATTGCTGGAGCACGCAACCCTCAGGTTTCTGATGGGAAAGATACAGTATCATTTAAAAATGTACTTCATGGGCAAATAGCCGATCAAAAAAAGGTTAAGTTTTCAAACCATGCGCAACAGCGGTTACGAACGCGAAAGATTCAGTTTAATTCACAACAGCTCGATCGGCTTGCTGACGCTATTGATCGCGCAGCATTTAAAGGTGCACGGGATTCACTCCTGCTTGTTGATAATATTGCTGCGGTTGTCAGTGTTGAGAATCGTACGATTATTACGGTGGTTGAAGGAAATTCTTTAAAGGATAATGTATTTACGAACATTGATAGTGCAGTCATTGCGTAATAGGAAGTAATGGGGCTGGACCTCGCAAGAGGAAGCCTCCTAAGGCTACCGAACGATTGACGTAGTCTTACGACATGGATGAAGAACAATAAACAAGGAGGTTTAAAAATGAGTAGAGCATTATGGGCTGGTGTAACAGGGCTGAGCGCAAATGCGTTTAAGCTTGACGTTATTGGTAATAACATTGCTAATCTAAACACAACAGGATTTAAAGCAGGCCGTGCACTTTTTGGGGATTTACTCAAGCAGACGCTATCAGGAGGTACGGCCAGTATTTCTGGAGGAAGTGCGGGTATTAATCCGGTTCAAGTTGGTACGGGAGTCAAAATAATGGGGGTTGATACCGATTTTACGCAGGGTGCATTTTTGACAACAGACAATGTGACTGACTTGGCCGTTGCAGGGAATGGTTTTTTTATTCTCAACAATGGCTCACGGACAGTCTATACCCGCGATGGTGCGTTTGGTGTTGATAATGATGGTGCCTTTATTAGTCCTTTTAACGGATACAATGTTCAGGGATGGCAGGCGGTAGACGGAGTAATAACGTCAACAGGCGTGACCGGTGATATTACAGTTCCGCTCGGTACTGATACCGTATCAAATGCGACATCAACAGTCACCCTCGTTGGTAATTTAGATTCTACAAGCACGGTTGATGGTGTGGGAACGACTGCGGTTTCAGGATCTATAAATGATGACGGTAATGGCGGTGCTGCAGCAGTTGGGGCAACACTTTTGGTCGATCTTGAAAATGGTGTCGGTACTAATGCCAATTTGGAAACTGGTGATTATATTACTGTTTCAGCTTCAAAGGGAAGCGGAAACATTACGGCACGCACCTTTACGATAGGGACGACAGGAACAACATTAGCGCATTTCGCGGCATTTCTGGAAGATAGCTTTGGTATTGTGCCTGACACGAATACTGCTGCGACTGAAGGTGTTACGATTGCAGGTGGACAAATTTCACTTCAGGGTAACATTGGAACGGCGAATGCCATTACCGCTATTACTATTACCGCAACAGATGTTGGTGGTGGGTTGGCAATCGATACAACGGTATTTAATAGTCTCTTGCAAGCTGATGGTTTTAACGGTTTCACTGAATCAACGGCAGCAGTCGGTGAATCATCATTTACACAAATGACCGTATATGATTCATTAGGTGTGGCCCATACGGTGGATGCTATTTTTGCTCGAGCAGATGCGAGTGCGAATAACTGGAGTTTTTTTGCTACGGGTGATGATAATTTCTTAGCAGGGACACGAGGAACAGAACTCTTGGCAACAGCAGGGAGTCTTACCTTTGCGACAACGGGAGCCGTATCAACATTTACGGGAAATCAGCTTTCGATGAATCTTCAAACGGGTGCAACAACGCCACTGGCGCCCACGATAAGCGGTGACCAATTGACGCAATTTGGTACGACATCGGCGGTGAGTCTGCAAACGCAGGATGGATTTCCTCCTGGTACGCTCGAGTCGATCACGATAGCAGCCTCTGGCATTATAACGGGAATTTATTCGAATGGGTTAACACAAAATATTGCACAGATTGCAATGTCATCGTTTACCAATGAAGATGGGTTGCTTGCTGCTGGTGAAAACCTATATCTCACGGGTGTCAATTCTGGTACACCATCGGTAGGAACACCCGGTTCAGGAGGTCGCGGTTCACTCAATAGTGGTTTCTTGGAGCAATCCAACGTTGACTTAGCACGCCAGTTTAGTGACTTAATTATTGCTCAAAGAGCGTATCAAGCGAGCGCGCGAACAATTTCGGCAGCTGATGCGTTACTGGCTGAAGCCGTAAATCTCGTGTAAGAATCTGAGCATAGTGCACGGTTCTTTTAAAGCGGGGTATGTCTGGGATCCAAACGTCATACCCCGCTTTATTCATGAAGCCCAGACTTATGGAAAGAATTGACATAAGTCTGAGGGCTGAATGCACCCCCACACCAATTGTGTGAGGGGTATGTAAACAGGATTTTGATTATTTGTAATAATTCGTGTGGGGGTTAATTCGTAGACGGCCTATGTTTTTATATCATCAACAATATGATATAAAACATCTATTCATTAAAGAGATATGATGAAAGACCTGTACAAAGAAACATACGTTTTCTATTGCCATAGTATAGCTATGAACGGCAATTCATATGCTGTTCATGGATTAGGTGGGGCGGAGAGTGCTTTGACGTATATGGCGCAAGAAATTGCAAAATATGGCAAAGAAGTAATTGTTTTTTGTAC
>JAHJGZ010000218.1 GCA_018823795.1 Candidatus Omnitrophota bacterium | reverse complement strand
TCGCCCGCGGCATATTCTGATATTCTTGCAAAGCAATGTCGTGCTGTGCGGCAACGCCACTTAAATACATCACAATTCTCTTTTTTCCGACTGTCCCATCTTTATACTTTTGATACTGTTTTTTTACTCCTTCTCTCATCTCATCAGACATCTTTTGGCTGTTAGTTTCAGAATCGGTACCCATGAGCATTTCTGCACAATTTTTAATCTCCTCATCAAGCACCTCATAATCAATGGCTTGTTCAAGTGAAAACACCTCGTGAAATTGCACAAGGTGTATAAAAGGTAAAAGATCGATCTCTAATTCATCAATGGCGGCAAAGAGACTACTTAAGTATTCAAGAAAGAAAGTCGGATCTTCCTCATAGCGCGATGCGTCAACATCAAATGCTTTTAATTCCTGGCTGTAGATCACGTCTTTAAGAAGGGCTAATTGTTCTTCAATACCCATAAGTTGTTCTTCAAGTTCACCCTGTTTCTGTGAAACAGCATAGAAGGCACTAAAATCCTTTTTAAAGAGCTCTGTATCTTCAAGGCCATACAGCGTAAAATCCTTATCGGAAATAATGGATGCAAGTTCCGCACCGATAAATTTTCCGTCTTTGACATATTCTTTACCGACCATTTCTTTTATTTAATCAATCGGATATTCCCGCAATATTTTAAGGTCGTATTCCCCGATTGCCCCTTCGATCCCAACGAATGGGTTCGCCTCATCACTTAACTGTGGAATGAGTGAGCAAATAATCTTAGCAAGGTTAAATTGTGCCTCAGAATTTACGTGGGCGTCTTGCACATGCACAATAACCTTATCCCCCTCTCCTTTATACCGCTGAATGACTTTTCCCTCTTCCTCGGGCACGTTGATGGTATAGACCGAAGGTGCCGACCACGCTATGGTAGTCACGGTAAAAATAAATGTGATACTCAGTGAAATGACCTTAAAGAATAATTTGGTTTTCATGACGCTATTGCCTCCAATTTTTTATTTTGTAGAAGTATTTTCCATTCATATGATTCCGTCTTTATCCTTCGCATTATCCGCCGACAATGCATGTGCTTCGAGCACAGTACGGCAGATTTTTTTATTTTAAAACATAGAAAGCCGGAGCATGAAGATAAAAAAAATATTTATCTTCTTACTCCGGCTATCTAATTGTTTACCCGCTAAAGACTAACACCCGTTTGATTGTCTGTCAAGAGGGGGCAATAAAACACACCTATGGGATTGAATAGATATGAGGGTTATTCCTACAATTAATTGCTATATCTATATTATTTACAGCAGGTTATATAATTTTATTTTCTCGCAGAAAGGTTCGTATCGTCTGCCAATACGCATCCCAATCAGGTGGGCTGTCATTATGGTTGCATTCCCATGTAATAAACTGTGCATTTTGTGCATGTTGGGATAATATAACACTGTTTTGATACGGTACGATCGTATCGTACTTGCCGTGAAAAAATAATATGGGCCCATTGTATGATTTTACAACAGACAGATTATCAAAGGGATCTCGTACTAAAAAAGTGGGCATCAAGTACTGTTTTGCAAACTGCTTCACGCTCGTAAAGGTAGATTCCAATATCATTGCCCTTAATTTTCTCTGGCGTGCTAAGGCACAAATAGCTCCCCCACCGATAGAACGACCATGTCCGATTATGACCTCTGCATCAATGTCCTTTCTATTCAGAAGCCAATCATATGCCCGTACACATGCTTCCGTAACTGTCCTTTCTGAAGGAAATCCTTCTGACCTTCCATAACCGGGATATTCTACTAAAAGCACCGACACACCAAAATCAGTGTAAGGTAAGAGCATATCCGGCCAATGGTCTATGAGCTCACCATTGCCATGGGTATGAATAACCACCGGCACCTTTTTGCTATTGGTTACATTCTTTGCATGCATATACCAGGCTTCAACCTTCCCGCAGGAGGTTTCAAGCCATACCGTTTCAACATCATCGTGTTGAATCTTTTCCGGAGGAAAAAGTACGCCGGGAAATATCAGACTTCTCTGAAAGGTAAAAAGAACCAATGCATATAATACATACACAACAATAATAGTAACAATAACTTTAAGAATCATAATAAGTTCCTTGAAATGATTTTTGTTTTTACCTTAAATCCCCAATGTACAAATCACAACTTACAAACAAATTACAAAATCGAAATCACAATAATCTTAATAGCAAGTAGTCAGGATTTTGATATTTGATATTGGTTATTGCTTGTAATTTGAACATTGGAATTTGTTTATTTGCCAATTCTTTTACAAGATATTCACCGGTTCGACGTCAAACGCATACTGACAGTTTTTTTTCTTCTTAATGTTTTGAAAAAGTGAACGAATTTCCGTTATCATCGCAAGAGACAGTGTTCCTTTCATCATGATATGCCAACGGAAATATCCCCGCAGATGATAAAACGGAAGCGGCGCCGGCCCCATGAGTTCCAACTCCCACTTTTTTACTATTGGCTCCAACAACTCTTTGACGCGAACAGAAAAACTTCTTACCTGCTTCTCATCCTTCGAACGGATAATAATGTTAATAAGATCCGAAAAGGGTGGATAATTAAGTTCCTGGCGGCGCTTAATTTCCTCATTGTAAAATGATTCATAATCGTGCTGCGCAGCTGTCCGAATGGCATAATGATTTGGTGAAAATGTTTGAATAACGACCTTACCTTCTCTTTCGCCGCGTCCTGCACGGCCCGCAACTTGCATCAAAAGCTGAAAAGTGCGCTCAGTCGATCTAAAATCTGGAAGCGATAGTACCGTATCAGCATTAATAACCCCCACTAGCGTTACATGCGGAAAATCGAATCCCTTGGTAATCATTTGTGTACCAATTAAGATATCGATTTTCCCCCGTTTAAATGCATCGAGGATTCTTTCATGTTCCCCTTTTTTACGTACCCGGTCGGTATCAAACCGTTCAATACGCGCCTGGGGAAAAAGACGTGCAACATGGCTTTCTATTCGTTCTGTTCCCACTCCGCCATATTTAAGACGAGAGCTCGAGCAGGCCGGACAATGATCAGGTGGTTCCTTCCTCCCATCACAGTAATGGCACACAAGACTTCGTTCTGCCTGGTGATACGTCAATGCTACCTTACATCTCTGACATTCAACCACGCTCCCGCATGCTAAACAAGTTATATGAGTAGCAAAACCACGCCGATTTAAGAAAAGAAGGATCCCATCACGTCCTTTCAGCGCATTCTCAATTTCCCCTTTTAAGTATTGAGACACCAACATGATTTTACCTTTTCGTACCTCGTTTTTCATATCGATAATCTTTACGATGGGCAAGGGCCGATCACCGACCCTTTTTTTCAATGCAAGAAGTTCGATGTCTCCTTTTTTTACTTTTCGCATAGTTTCGAGTGATGGCGTCGCTCCGCCATAGACAATCAACGCCCCTTCCCCTTCCGCTCGTTTTTGTGCAACGGTCCTCGTATGATAACGCGGAACCTCCTGTTGTTTATACGTATTTTCATGCTCCTCATCAATAATGATAAGACCAAGTTTTTCTACCGGCGCAAAAAGGGCTGACCGCGGTCCAATAACCACCTTCTTCTTCCCTTCAAAAATCTCCCGCCACACGATGAATCTTTCTTGTTGAGTCAGACGGCTATGTACAATAGCCAAGGTATCTTTGAAATGATACAAAAAATAATTTTGTAAATGTTTTGTAAGGGCTATTTCAGGGAAAAGACAGATTGCACTTTTCCCTAAAGACAAAGCTTTTTTAATTGACCGTATATACACTTCAGTCTTTCCGCTACTCGTTATGCCAAATAATAAAAACTGTTTTTTGCCTTTCCTCTCAAGTGCTTCTTCTATAGACTCAAGTGAGCGCTTTTGTTCGGCATTTAATGAAATTTCTTTAAGCGGTTCAATCTCTAATTCTTTTTTTCTTTTACTATTTCTAATCGTAATGGCACCTAAGCTTTTTTTCTTCGTCTTTATGTATTGCGGCAGGGCACTCTGAATCGCTTCCCCCCATGAACACATATAATAGTCACTCACCCACTTTGTTAACTGTAACAATGCAGACGGTAAAATAGGCTGATCATCAATAACAGTGCTTATCTCTTTGATCTTTGTTGTATCGGTAACCGGCTCCTTGATCTTGTCTTCGACAACATAGCCGATAAGAGCCCTATTTCGAAATGAAATAAGCACGCGTCGGCCGATAAGCGTTGAATAATATTTTTCTCGCCGAATTTTATACGTAAAAGGGTCATTAACAGGCAGGCCAACAGCAACATTTATGTAAGTATATGAGGTATCAGGCATTTCATTTCACGTTACGAACACACATTAAAGTCCTAATTCTTTTTTTATCATTTTCATATCTTCCCACACTTTTCTTTTCTCTGATGGATTACGTAAAAGATAGGCAGGATGAAACGTCGGAATTAATTTTATTCCATGATAGTCATGAAACTGACCGCGCAGACGAGAGATGGTAATATCTGTCTTCAAAAGCGTTTTCGCCGCAAAAGCACCTAATGCACAAATAATTTTCGGCTGAATAATGGCAAGTTGTTCTAATAGATACGGTTCACAATTTATAATCTCCTCAGGCATGGGATTTCTATTATCGGGTGGCCGGCATTTAAGAACATTCGCGATTAACACCTGGCTGCGGGTAAGACCTATCGATTCGATCATTTTGGTGAGCAATTGCCCTGCCCGTCCTACAAACGGTAATCCTTGTTTGTCTTCTTCACGTCCCGGCGCTTCACCGACAAACATAAGGCCGGCATTTGCATGGCCAGATCCGAAAACAGTGTTGGTGCGATTTTTAACAAGCACTTTGCATTTGGTACACTGATCAACCTGCTGCTTTAAATGAATTAACGCTTCCTTCTTGCTGATCTTTCCTTTTGATGGTTGACCGTGATTCTTTTTTGAGACTGCTTGTCGAGACTTTTTCATAGGAATATGTGTTATCCCATTTTCCTGCAAGGACTGTAGGCGACCTTTGACGCCTGATACAATGTGACCATAATTACCCATATACTATACCCCATACACGTTAGAACTGCCGTTCGTAATCAGCCGGTTTATGTTCTCTTTTCTGTTTCGGTATCCAATAACTTGTGCATTTTTTATCTATTTTTTCATCAAGAAAGTGCTTACCACACATCCGTGCGATAATACCCATCGGTGTAAATATCAAATAAAAAGCTATACCTAACGCAACGTGAGTAACAAGCCAGCCAAGGATAATAACAAGCGAAGCTAACATTTTCTGAAGCGGCTTTAATACCTCAGGTGCTACAAATGCAGCCAGTAACGAACACGGAGCAATACAATAAAAGACAAAGTAAAAAGACTTCCCCCTCCACAACAAAAGACTGCCGAGAAGGCACATGGCTATACAAAATGATATACCAAATTTGCGCAGCTCTTTGCGATCACTTTTAATTTTTTTAATCTCAGCAAGTAATGACATGGCTTTCTAATCCAATTCGAATTCTTTAAGGTGCAGATATGTTACATCGACCATCGGAAGATGTAACGTATAGGCCGTAAGGCCGTCTGCGCCTGCCTACCGGCAGGCAGGAATTAAACCCAGCACCTTTTATCTATTTAGTTTATCGTTTTTTAATATTTGAATTTATTGATTTTTTTTTATTTCCCCAACATCTTTCAGACAGATGTCCAAAAAAAATGCTGGGTAAATTCAGCCATTAGACTTACCCAGTGGAATCCGTCATTGGCAAAATGGCAAACGTGCCCTTCCACTGTGTAAGTCTGGGCTTCATTTAATCCAATTCAAACTCTTTAAGC
>JAHJGZ010000217.1 GCA_018823795.1 Candidatus Omnitrophota bacterium | reverse complement strand
TCTCGCGCACACTACTAAGGCGCTGGGTATTTTTAACTGCGATAACCAAGGGCATTTGTACACCACTAACAGTCGTAATAGTGGCGGTAATATCGGCTTGTTTGTCCCCTATTCGAGTCTCTTGAGAAACATCTTGAATACTGGCCGTACCGGCAAAAGAAGTATTAGTTAATTGCTCAGCTATTTTATTTTGTAATTGAACGCCAGAAAAAGTATTGTTATTCATATATTTTACTATATTGTGTATTTCACTGTACAGTGAATTTTACTAAACGGTAAAAAGAAAGTCAATATCGTGCTCAAAATATCATTTGTATTGGACTGGTTATACTATAAAACTGTCAAAGATACTCAATAGTTTATTGTAATTGGTTCGGATAGTTCTGGATTTTATCTTTAACTTCTTTGTCAGCCGCCCGATAATAATCGTTGATGGTTGGCACTCTAAATGCTTGTATTGATTGTATTCTCATAGGCAAATCCTTATTGCCGATTGTATGCCTCTCTAAATTTATCCTCTAAATCGTCCAAAATATACTCGAGTGTCGTTGCCTTCCCCCTGACATGCAGTTCAGTATTCCAAATCGTCGTCTCAAAAGCATCCTCACCCTCCGGAACTGCAATATTTGTAGAACGATAAATATGGAGAGCTCGATTAAGGATATTGAGATTGCCGGTGTGCGAAAACTCTTTTATTATTTTTTCCAACTCCCCTACCCGATCGCTGTATCGTAAATTCTTTAGTTTCTCTTTCTTCTTCAAAAACTCTATTCCTTCTAAAACCTGTCCCGTCAACTCTCTCATTTTATCGGCAAGTATGTTTATACTTTTTGTACTTGAGGTTGCGGTCGCCAACCACTTCCACAGAGGTGTATATTTGACCTCTATTCCGTCAATGGTCGTGGTTTGCTCCACATCCCACGTTATCAGCATTCCTGATGGCTTTTTAAGGGCCTTGGCCGCCTTCACAAGTGCCTTTGTCTCCCGTTCCGACACTTCCGTCATGCTGGACGCAAAAGTTACCTGTATCAGCTCCTCAACCTTTTTATTGTGCAACACCACAAAATCAACTTCGTTACCGGAGTAATCCTTCCAATAGGTCAGTCCGTAGCGCGGATCCCAAACGCCTCGTCTATGGAGCGCATGAAACACCGCCTGCTCCATCAAATGTCCAAAATTCGGCGATAAAGTGCTGGTGAAATGAGAAGAAAAATAATTATCGACAAGGTACGATTTCTTTACTGTTTGAATTCTACTTTTAACATTGGATGAAAAAACCTCAACCCGGGAGAGAAAAAATGACGACTCCAACCACTGCATATAGCGAATGACCGTTGATTTGCTCACTGTATGCCCAACACCTTTAAGAGAGTTAGCAAGCTTAGTATAGGTATAGCTTTTGGTATTAGGTAAAAGTCGCAAAAGATCGGTAAACGCCTCTTTTTTGCGCAGTTTATACCGCTCTACAATATCGCGGTCAACAAACGACGAGAGATAATCAACAAGAATGAGCGGCCGCAGTCCTTCTTCTGCTAAGACTATCTCCGGAAGCCCGCCAAACTGCAGGTATTCGCGCAATAAATTAAGAACGTGTGCATGAGATAAGGTGTTTATATCTGCGTTACGGAAGCGTAAAAACTCGCTCCAGTTTAAAGGAAACATGGGAACAGTTATCGTTTGACCTCGAAGTTCAGTGGGTATCTCACGCGATGAAAGTTTAGACGATGAACCAGAAAGAATGAGCCGGTGTTGGGTCGTTTCGTTTATTCTGCGCGCCCACAGACTCCAATCCGGTATCTCTTGTATTTCGTCCATTAAAAGCACAAACGGCTGGTTCGCCTTCAACTCTGTTAGAAGATCAACAAGCTGGCTTAGTACCTCTGTTTTTTTGGGGACGCGCTCATCCTCAAAGTTTATGTAAACACATTTTTCCTTACCGTACTTTTGGGCAAAATCTAATAAGGTAAAGGTCTTCCCCACCCGCCTAAATCCCACAACAGAGATTATTTTTCGAATATTGCGATCAAAATACGAAACTAAATCAACATCCCGGTTTTTTATCACCGGCAAAGGGTTAGTCCACCAATTTTTTACTAGATCACTTAAAAGCTGTTTCATAATCTAATGTCTATGATACAATTTTGTTCATTGCTGTATCATAACGACATCGTTATGATACTACTTACTTCTCTTGCTGTCAACGCCATTAACATTAGTTGGGAGTAGACCGACGATGCGGCTTTACTCTTTTACCATCTCTCTTATAACTCCTGACAGGA
>JAHJGZ010000216.1 GCA_018823795.1 Candidatus Omnitrophota bacterium | reverse complement strand
CAGCTGATTATGATCAGCAGCAATATTCGTCGTTGTAAAGATCGGTGCCATTTCAAACTGAGACGGTGCCACCTCATTATGTTTTGTCTTCGCTGCTATTCCCATTTTCCATAATTCTTTATCAAGATCTATCATGAATTCGGAAATACGGTCCTTAATTTGACCAAAATAATGGTCTTCCATTTCTTGCCCTTTGGGTGCCGGCGCACCAAAGAGGGTACGTCCAGCAACAATAAGGTCCAATCTTTTTGCGAAAAGATTTTTATCCACCAAAAAATATTCTTGTTCAGGACCGACCGTTGAAGTCACTTTTGTTGATTTCGTGTTTTTAAAAGCACGTGATACACGAAGAGCTTGTTTCGAAACGGCGGCCATTGATCTAAGAAGCGGCGTTTTTTTATCAAGCGCTGCCCCATTGTATGAACAAAATGCTGTTGGGATACACAGAGTCACATTGCCGGCTCCGTCTTCTTTCAAAAAAGCAGGCGATGTGCAATCCCATGCCGTATAACCACGCGCTTCAAATGTCGCGCGCAAACCGCCGCTCGGGAATGATGATGCATCAGGCTCCCCTTGTATAAGCTGTTTTCCTGAAAATTCCATAACGACACTACCTTGTGGTGTTGGTGAAATAAACGAATCGTGCTTTTCAGCGGTACTGCCGGTAAGGGGTTGAAACCAATGCGTGTAATGAGTTGCCCCTTTTTCGATCGCCCAATCTTTCATGGCACCGGCAACAACATCGGCAACCTCTGCTTCAAGATGCGACCCTTCATCAATCGTTTTCCGTAGTGATTTATACGTATCTTTTGGCAGGCGTTTTTTCATCACCTCATCATTAAACACATTTGATCCAAAAATCTTCGTAACATCCATCGTTTTCCTCCGTTTTTTATTGCCTCATTGATATTATTATACGTTTATGTTCCCGTTTGTCTATGTATTATTCAGTTGAGCATCTTATTGGTTACTTAGTTGTCAAAAAAAATCACAAGCATTTCAATTTCTCATTGATAACTTGAGCATAAATGCGATTAATACGCTTCTTTTTAAACCAACGTTCAATGGTCGTTACCTGGATGTCGAGCTTTTTTGAAAGTTCATGCAACGTGTACTTTTTCTCTTCCTTGATACGCCTGAGCTTCTCGATCACATCATTCATATTCAATCCCCCTTTAATGAGCGCATGATTTATGGAGTACCTGCCTGCCGGCAGGCAGGCGAAGTGCGACATAAATCATTTGCGCGAATTAATCCCGTCGAGGGCTGCAAATCCCTGCCCCGGGAAACACGCAATATTTCCGGGATTTTGGTCCTTAAAATCGCTTCGCGATTTCTAAGGGAAAGGGCTTTGCAGCCGCTTTCGAGACGGGACACATTCTATTTCATTTTTTATCCTCTTTTTTCTTCAAAATAAGGATAAATTCACCCACGTGATTTAGCCAATCGCTTCATTACCACGCTCACCTGTTCTGATACGAATACAATCAGGTATATCAATGGCAAATATCTTCCCGTCTCCGATTGTTCCGGTGCGTGCTCCACGAATAATGGCATCAATTGTTGGCTGCACAAAATCTTCATTAACGGCAATTTCAAGGCGTACTTTTTTCAATAAGTTGACATCATGTATAACGCCGCGATAGGTTTCGGTGTACCCTTTTTGCTGTCCGCAGCCAAGAGCATTTGTCACCGTCATCTTGTACACATCAGCCTCGAATAATGCTTTTTTTACATCATGTAATTTATGCGGCTGTATCATTGCAATAATAAGTTTCATATATCACCTCCACCGTTACGCAGTTGTAAAAATTTGAAATCCTGAATACGATTCCATCCCATGTTCACCGATATCAAGCCCCTTCAGTTCCTCATTACGGCTTACTCTTAGTCCGATTGTCATATCAATAGCCTTGAACACTAACCCCATCGTTATCAAAATAAACAAAATTACTGAACCAACGCCGAGTATTTGTATGAATAGCAATTTAATACCACCACCGTATATAAGTCCGTCATACGTTAAACCGAGTGCCTTCTGCCCAAAAAATCCTACGGATAGTGTTCCCCAAATACCATTCAGTCCATGAACCGGTACTGCACCAACAGGATCATCAATATGAAGCTTATCGAGTAAAACAACCCCCATGACGACAATGACACCGCCAATTGAACCAATAAGAATTGCTGCCCATGGTTCTACAAAGGCACATGGAGCGGTGATTGCTACGAGTCCCGCAAGCGCCCCGTTCATCGCCATTGAAAGATCTGGCTTACCAAATAATAGCCATACAGTAATCATCGCGCAGATGCCTCCTGCTGCTGCGGCTACATTTGTATTAAGTGCAACGCGAGATATTAACGAACCATCACCGACACCAAGCGTTGAACCGGGATTAAAGCCAAACCATCCGAACCATAAAATAAACACGCCAAGTGACGCTAACGGAATATTGTGACCGGCAATTACATTCGGTGTCCCGTCAGGATTAAATTTACCAATACGCGGTTTCAACATGATGGTACCAATGAGCGCTGCAAAACCGCCAACAGCGTGAACAACTGTTGAACCGGCAAAATCGGCAAATCCTAATTTCGACAGCCACCCGCCGCCCCATATCCAATGTCCCACGATTGGATAAATCAAAGCCGAAACAATAAATGAATAGATAAGATATGCGGGGAATTTCATTCGCTCTGCCATTCCGCCTGCAACAATAGTCGCTGCAGCACCACAGAACGCAGCCTGAAAAAGCCAAAATGCAAACAATGGGATATTTGCTCCGCTTTCAGCACCAGAGAGGCACCATCCGCTCATCCCCATAAATCCATTGCCGGCGCCAAACATGATTGCATACCCGCAAATAAAAAACCCTAATGAAGCCATGCAAAAATCAAGAAAATTCTTTGTAAGAATGTTGCAGGTGTTTTTTGCTCTGATGAAACCTGCTTCAACCATACCGAATCCGGCTTGCATAAAAAATACCAAAAAAGCTCCGAGTAATACCCAGACCGTATCAAGCCCAACAGATATTGTTTCTATTTCATTCATAATTGACTCCTTTTTAATGAGCGCATGATTTATGGAGCACTTTGTGTGACGTAAATCATGTGCGCGAATTAAACCCAGCACCCAGTTGCATTATTTAAACACATTTTTAAATGTGTGCTTGGCCATGTTATTCTTATCTTCCTTTCTCTTTTCTCTGTCACTTTCTGCTGGGTGCTGGGTGAATTCCGCCAGCAGCGTTACGTTTAATGCCCATTTTGAGAAATAAACGTAACACTGGGCGTCATTCAAAAGTTAATACTCCAATTAAAACCACCATACAATTCGTCATTCACCATATCGGCACCGTCATCATCTAGTTCTTTTGTGTACGAAATGAACGGTTCTATTGTCATATGTTTTCCAATCGAGATCGGAATTGATGTTCCAAAATCAAGTGTTGAAAATTGACTGTCGGCACCCCATTGCCCATGGTTATAGTTTAATGTTGCGTAATTACTTAATGTACATACCCCAATGTTGACGTCCTGTGAAATTCCCCATGCTAACCATGCACCACGCCCGCGATTCCAATCGTTGTACACGAAAAACGACGGATGAAGCGGCAAGTCATACTCAACGCCAAATATACCTCCTGCGACTTAGTATCAGGTTGTGGCGGAAATTTGTAATAAATATACCCCGTATCGAAATTGAAATCTAAAAGCTTCGTTAAGACATGCGGCGCATCATCTTCACTGTAGCCAATACCTGAAAGTAGATCGAGCACGTCAAAATTGTAGTCTACGACAAAATCATATTCCCTCTGATTTTCGCCCGATTCATCTTTCGTTATATCTGCCCAAAAGGTAAAGCTCAGATCACCGATCGGCTCAAAGCTGGGGCTAACGGTTACATATGGCTGAAACGATGCATCTCCTCCTAATGTCTGTCCGCGCCAAATATAGGCATTCGCCAATGTAAATCCGAGTTCAAAATCAATCGGACTTAATTCATCAAAAGTGTCCAGCGCCGCGTCGAGTACTGGTAATTCTTCAACGCCGATGACCGGCAGCTTGATAGTATCGGAATAATCAAGGATTTTATCAAGATAGGACGCATCCAGTATTGATGCTTCAGATAATACAGTTTCCGGTTCTTCACTCAAAGAAATCCGTGGTATCACATTTAAACTAAACAAGATAACCAGTGCCATACTTCCATATACTATTTTGTTTCGTCTCATTTTTCATACCTTTCATTCATTTTCATTTTTTTATCGTACGCTCATTTAATGGTTTCACGAATGCAAAGGCCGTACCACTTTTTATCTTTTTTTAAATGCGTGACTATAACCATTGCATTAACAACGCGTTGCGGGATATTAATATTATTGCCATCGGTTAAGTGATAGTAGCATCACACTATTTGGTATGTGTTGATGCATGATTCATACATTTTAGTATGTTTTATATGCTTTGTAGAGCGGTAAATTCGTCAGACGTCTGACGAATTAGGTTTACACTACAGGTAATAAAGCAAAAAAAATGACCACGTATTAATTACGTAGTCATTAATCTCTTATAAACGAATGCGACACAACCAATTTCGCTGCTTTACAATTAGTCAGACAAGCTTCGATAGATTCCGTCGGTCTTCGCTGCCATTATGAAATCATTACGGTGGAGCCCTTTTATTTTATGCGTCCACCACGACACCATGACCTTACCCCACTTGGTTACAATAGATGGATGATGTCCTTCTTTTTCAGCACTATCACCGATCCTATTGGTAAATGATAACGCTTCTTTAAAATCTTTAAAAATAAATGAGCGGCACAAATGTTTAATATCATTACTTTCGATGACCTCCCATTCGGGAATTTGTGGTTTAAGCTCGTTAATTTCTTTGTTGTTCAGCACTGGCTCGTCAGCTCTACACGCTTCACATCTACTATACTTTAAATTGTTCATTACTGGTTACCTCCTATCGTACATGAGCACGTAACTTACGCCACCTTGTTCCGTAAGTTTGGTCTGAACGTATCCCGTTAGACAGCATTCCAAAGAATCGACTCATCGGGATATTAGCTATCTTTTTTGTCTCGTATCATTACCAGCATCATTTTGAAACGCTCAATTGCTTTCAATGAATGCGGTTGATTTGCCGGCATAATAATAAACTCTCCCGCTTGAACGCTATATATTTTACCAGAAATAGTAATTTGTGCTTTGCCATCAAAAATTTCAACAAATGCATCGTAGGGGGATGTGTGTTCACTTAAACCTTGGCCTGCGTCAAATGAAAAAAGTGTAATACTCCCGATTTTCTTATCAATTAATGTTTTACTGACGACAGAACCGTTTTGATACTGAATGGCATCAGAAAACGATACTGCAGTACTGTGTAGTATACTCATTACCGCACCTTTCTTGTTTACTTATTAATAATACCTAATACTGCTTTTATCCCATCAACGGCACTTGAAATAATACCGCCTGCATAGCCACTTCCTTCACCGACCAGATATAAATTGAGAAACCCCTCACAGCATCGACGTTCATCCCTCACGACCTGAATTGGTGATGATGTTTTACTTTCCAATCCCATAATCAAACCGGTCTCAAACCCTTTTATTTTCTTATTGAAATCTTTAAGCCCTTCCCTGATTGCATTGCTCACCGGTGCAGGAAGTAAATCCCACAACGGAGCCGGTTTTAATCCTAGTGGATAACTTGATTCAACAACACATGACGCTTCTCTTCTAGTAATAAAATCTTTAATTTGACAGAACGGCGCGGCGTATCCATCTGAATAGGTATAGAACTTCTCCTCAATCGCCGAAACCCAATCAAGGGCTTCTTGCGGCGTTGTAGTCTTACCCCGTAATGAATCAAGATTAACAGCGGCGACGCATGCAGTATTGGCAAATTTTCCATCTCTTTTATAGAAACTCATTCCATTTACTACATTTGTATTCTCATACACAGCAGCAGGAACGATTTTTCCGCCGGGACACATGCAAAAAGTATATACATCAGGCCGCCCATCCCCCTTAGACGTAAGACGATATTCAGCAGCTTGTAGGCCGGGTACACTATCACGACCCCATTGACTCCGGTTAATGATTTCCTGCGGGTGCTCAACCCGTGATCCGATCGCAAAATTTTTAGTGCGAAATTGCACACCTCTTTTCATCAACATCCGATAGGTCTCATACGCAGAATGTCCTGGTGCAATAATAAAAAAATCACCTTCGATACTCCCTGAGGCAGTGATAGCTTCAATAACCATACCATTTTTAATATTCAGATCTTCGAGT
>JAHJGZ010000215.1 GCA_018823795.1 Candidatus Omnitrophota bacterium | reverse complement strand
TCATAAGGACCTGTGGAATCGCCCCACCAATTATATCGAGCCTCGAGATTATAATATATATAATTGCCCCCATCTAAATATGGATCACTAACAGCTCCGAAATCATTGTTATCTTGTACACTATTGTAATTAAAATGAATATGTTCATTAGGAACAATTTGTACTCCTATCATGTTATCATGTAGATCGTTATATTCAATAACTGCTGTACAATTTACCATACTTTCTTGATAATAACGCCACGTATCTATAATAATTGCAGCTGAACTCCATGTGGGAGTACCCGTATGATCATGATTAAAAATTTCATTGTATCTTATTTGTGCATGGGATGCTACATCCAATGCTTCAATTTCAATACCATAAGAAACATAGTCTCCGTCACTAGCGGTATAAATTTGGCCAATAATTGTATTATGCTCAATAATTAATGTAGTCCCTTCCCTACAATAAATACCAATTCTACCGTAATTTTTTATCGTACAATTTGAAATTGTCACGATAGAATTAAGATGAGCTCGAACAGCTAAACTATACATATTTCCCTTTTGGTTTGGGGAAACAATTGAATTTGATATTAAACCAGACTTAGTGTCATAGCATGATTAAAATACGATAAATGCTATTACTCCATCGGTGCATAGAGGATGGGATGGAAAGTAACTGAACTGGAACGAAAGAAATTAAAAGAGCGGGCAAAAACTTTATTTTGTCCTTTTGAAAAATGTAGGGATTATAACAAGGTAGATAGGAATAACATACTGTTCATAACAAAATATGGAAAAGATGAACATATGAATCTTTATCAATGTAAAACTTGTAAAAGAAAGTTTTCTGAAAGGAGAGGAACACCACTGTTTGGTGTTAGACTTCCCGAAGAGAAGTTTTACCAGGTGATCCGTTGTCTTGTTGAGGGTAATGGTACAAGGCCAACTGGGAGAATCGTTGGATGTACAAAAGACACAGTGACTACTATCATTAAAAGAGTTGGAAAACATTTTGATGCGATAAGTCAGGTGATGATAGATAAGTATCATCTTGAAGAATGTCAGCTTGATGAGCTCTGGTCATTTATCCAAAAAAAGAGAAGAATCTGGAAGAGTTAGAAAAGATATATGCTGAATTTGGTGATGTATGGGTTTGGATTGCTTTTGATCCCCGTAATAAGGTTGTTGTAGCTTTTGTTGCAGGTAAAAGAAAATTAGCAGAAGCAAAGGAGCTGCTGCGTAAGGTTTTTGAGAGAACTGATACAACTATTCCCTTCTTTACAAGTGATGAACTGAAACATTACAGTGATGCAATACTGGGAGTTTACGGTATTAAAGAGATTGTAGAGAGGAGTGGACGGAGGGGACGACCTAGAAAACCGCAGGTTGTTCCAATGGAACAACTGGATTATGCTGTTGTTCACAAAGAAAGAGAGAAAGGACGGGTAGTAAAAATCTCAAAGGAGATTATCTATGGTCCAGAGGAACGAATTGAAAAGAAGCTCGAAGAATCACCTGTAAGTAACTGTATCAATACCTCTTTTGTTGAGAGAAATAATCTCTCAATACGAGCTGGTGACTCAAGGTTTACTAGAAAAACACTCTGTTTTTCTAAGAGAAAAGATCTCTTGATTGCTTCACTGAATCTCTATTTTGGGTATTATCATTTGTGCAAATCACATAAAGGATGCATGGTCAATAAAAAGAGACAAACACCCTTTATGAAGGCAGGTTTAACTGATCATATATGGACCATTGAGGAGGTGATAAATTATAAAATTTAATTATGTTATGACACTAAGAAGGTGTATAGATTAAAATATAAAAACCTTTAAAACCCCCCCTATTTTTTTTCTCCACTATGATGACGATTTGACGACTCAGAGCCCCAATTTTCTATTTTAGTCAATTCTGTAATTCGGTTTGTTCTTCATCTGATATGCCGATCATGGTTCTTTTAGCAAAAAAGTTTTTTTTTACTTAGTTATACATTGATTCAAATATAGTATTATGCAATAATACTTAAAAATAATTAAAGGACATA
>JAHJGZ010000214.1 GCA_018823795.1 Candidatus Omnitrophota bacterium | reverse complement strand
TGTTCTGAAAATCCTAACTTTTCTATGCTCTGTGCTTGTGCACTTTTATCAAGAATACGTAAACACACTTTCTCGCCAAAACTTGACGGTAAAACCGAAACACGAATATCAACATAACGGGATTGATATTTAATCTTAAAACGTCCGTCCTGCGGCATCCTTCTTTCAGCAATGTCAAGTTTGCTCAATACTTTAATTCGTGAAACAATAAAATTTGCCATTTGTCGTGGCGGTGCTTTCATTTCTTCTAACAAGCCGTCTACACGGCAACGCACCGTCATATGTTTTTCCCATGGTTCAATAAAAATATCACTTGCTCTTCGCTTAATGCCCTCACTTAAAAGCAAATCAGTTATTTTGATAACCGGTGTTTGTTCAGCAGCCTGTAAGAGATCATCGATTCGAGCATCTTCTTTGTGTGTGACAACTTCGAGGTCGTCAGATTCCACCTCAGCAATAATATCATCGATTTTGGTACTGTGCTCGTCCATGCTTTCCTTTGCTTCATATAATTTCTGATATGCCTCTTCTATTTTGTACGGAAGGGCACACAATGGTTTAATAGTGCGATCTAAAATTATCCTGAGGTCATCAATAGCAATGATATCTAATGGATTGATTACAGCAATGGAAAGGACGTTATTGTCAAGTTTAACAGGAATGACATGATATTTTTTTGCAATATCTTTATTAACACATTGAAGGACATCCGATGGTATCTCAATATTTCGTGGATCGACAACGGTAACACCTATTTCTGTATGTAAAAATTCTTCAATGTCAATATCTTGGACGTATTTTTTTTTGACAAGAACATTAGCAATAAAATCCTTATGCATATCGGCTTCTTTCAGGATTTGTTCTTTTTCATGTTTCTTGATAATTCCTTGTTTTTCAAGAAATGGCAAATATTTGTCTTGAATAATAGTATTCATATCGCTGCGAGCCTATTTATTTTCTTTTGATGGCTGATTGTCTTTTTCCTGTGCTGTTGCATTATGAAAACTTACTTGAGAGATATTATCCGCCGGCTTAGTAGATTCAAGCACGCTGTCTTTAATTTTATAATATTTTCGAATTGCATTATTTATTTCAGTAGCTGTCCCCACTAACACTTGGACACGTAACCCCGTCGCTTGCGTAATCTCTTCTTTCGCAAATTCATTAGTGGGATCAACCATAATAACCGTTAACACATCATTAATTTTATCAACCGGGATAAACAAATATTTCTTCGCCAACTCTTGTGATACTAATTTAATGATTTTCGGATTAATTTCACAGTTTTGTACAGGAAGATAGGGATAATTAAACTGATGCGCAAGAGCAATAACGATATCTTCTTCTTTTACTAACCCCATCCTTAATAAAAGTTCCCCAAGGAGACCGCCTTCTTTTTTCTGCTTATCTAATGCATGTTCTAACGATTCTTGTGTTATCACACCTTGTTCTATTAAGATTTCCCCAAGTCGCATTTTGCTCTTTTTGTGTAGCATATTATTCTATCCTCTTATCTTGTAATATGTTATGCGCAATGACGTAACAACTAGATACACTCATATCCTATAATGAATATCGACATATTTAACGATATTCTTTATCCCGTTAGAAATAGAAAACGCATCGTTCATTCTTGATGCGTTTTCGCTGCATTAGTAACTCAATTGTAGAATTTATTATTTCGTAAGTTATGGAAAGAATCATTGATATAATAATCTCATTTCTAACGGGATTTACTGGCTGCTAGCATTTAAAGCAGCTTTGTTTGGTTTAAGAAGAAATACCTTATCCCCCTTCCGTACAACAAAATCTGTCTTAATAGCAATCTTACTACCTTTTGACGCTCGTTTAATACGCGTATGGTCAATTTCTATCTCATGAATAATGTGCTCTTTACTGCCAGTTTTTTTACCCGTAAAAAGTAACTTATCCCCTACAACACAATCATTATTTCGCAACAGAACTTCCGCAACACTTATTTTACTAAAAAAGCGTAAAACATCACCCAGATAGACCTTTTTCTGCTGAGCTCGTGACCCGCTGGTTCCTGAAAGGTCAGCAAGAGGTGTTCCGAAATAAAATCCGTGTGAAAATCCTCTGTTGTATACTTGTTCCAATATATCGAGATACTCCTCCTTTTTCTGATCATTAAGTCCACCACTGTAATAATTATCTATAGCATTACGATATGCTTCGGTTGTCACTTTTATATAGTCACATGATCGTGTCCTTCCTTCAATCTTGAACGCTCCGATACCTGCTTTTATCAATAAATCGATGATATCAATGGTACACAAATCTTGAGGACTTAAAATATAGCCATCTTCAACAGCAAGCTCTCCCTCTTCATCAATGTCTCGAATCACATATTTTCTTCGACAGGGTTGAAGACAATCTCCACGGTTTGCAGATCTACCAAAGAGATATTCCGATACAAAACACCGTCCTGAAATACTAACACACAGTGCGCCATGAATAAACACTTCTACAACCAGATCCATACCATGCGCCTTAATTTTTTTGATGATTGCCTCGATCATAGCAAGAGAACATTCACGTGCCAATACAATACGTTTAATGCCAAGCTTATAAAAAAATGCAATGGCCTCAAAATTACTCACGCTTGCCTGTGTAGAAAGATGAACGGGAATACCCGCACGCAATACCTCATTTACAACAGCAAAATCCCAACAAATAACTGCATCAATACCATACTCACCCGCAGCCTTAATAACTCGTTTAAGCTTATTATTATCAGAATCGAAAAAAATAGAATTTAAGGTAAGATAACTTTTTGCTCCGTATTTTTGACAACACGTGATAACCTTCGGAATTTCGTTCAATTCAAAGTTTGCTGCATTAATGCGCAAGTTAAAATCCTTAATTCCAAAATAGATTGCATCTGCTCCCGCAGCTAAGGCAGAATTGAGCGAAGACCAATCCCCTGCTGCAACGGCTAATTCTGGTTTTTGACAAATGCCACCGTTCATACGTCTCACGTCTTTCTCATGCTTTTTATAATGTCACAACCTATACTTTATTACATATTGTAGCGTATTTCAATTGTAGGTTCAAAGGGAAGATGTGTGGAAGTTTAGAAAGTCTACGCCCTACTATCTCAGGTATCCAGCTCTTAGTTGAGTTATTTCGAGAGTAATGGTATTAAAATGAAGGGGCCCTATAAATCGATGTTTGATTGATGATTAAACAAGGTAGATAATGATGCCCATAAGCGATATGACACCGATTACCATTAAGTTAATGCGGTACGTATCATCGCTTCGGCGATGCCGCGTTTTATTGATTATTAAACCAATAACACTGAGGCACAGACCAACAATCATAATATAAAATATATATCTCGTTAATTCTGTATCCCAATTTGGACGAAAGCCTTTGGTAATATGATAATATCGATCAAAAAAGCCTTTTGTCTTTGGCTTAGCAACATGAAGAATTATCATTGCACCCAGCATCAGCAGCCATCCAACCCCTCCAATCCAGCTGAGTGATTTCATCAAAACATCAGGCCCTTTGCGTCGTTCTATTCTTCTTTCTTGACCGTTTCTAGTCATCGTTAACCTTTTCACTTCAAAAAAAATAACAGCACAACTACTAAGCGCCTAAAAAGGGGATTTTGCCAACGCCTCCTCCAAAGAAAAGGTAAACAAAAATACCAATAACCGATAAAATTCCAACGATTATCACTGGTATATGGTATTTATCTCCATCGCGACGGTGCCGCCTACAATTAATAATTACACCCACAATACTCGCACACAATCCGACCGCCATAATACAAAACAAGTACTGCAACAACGTTGCATCCCAGACATCACTAAAGTTGCCTTTAGCATTATAAAACTTCTGATAAAAAGTTTGAGTGCGCGGTCTTGCTTTGTCAAGAATAACAAAAGAGGTAAGCAACAAAACCCAACTAATTCCACTAAACCAACTCAGTGACCTAACCCAAAAATCAGGCCCTCTACGTCGTTCTATTTTTTTTGCACCTTCTGTCTCCATCGCGATATTTCCTTTGTTTTAAATATATTTACGATTTCATACACATAATCAATCTCAAGTGCTACGTATAGACAACCTTAAATTAAGTAAATGACTTGAATAAAGTGTACCACTAATAATAAAAAATAACAAGATTTGAAATAGTTATCTTATGTTTATATTAAAAAAGATTTTACTGTAAAAGCATTTTTTATTATATGAAAAGGTTAATAACTTTCAATTATTGCAAGGAAACGTTACCTTCTCCTGATTGTGCAAGAGGCGATTGAGAAACAGCAACTGATGGTAATAAAGAAGATTTGTCAGTAATCTTATTTATTTCACCGAGTGATGCATCCATTGCTTTTTGCGTCCGTTTCATTTCATAGGCATTTAATCGTTTAAGCTCATTATAGTATACATGTTTGATTGGACACTGTCTATTCCCCGGCGTGAGTATACAATATTCGCGTTTACTCGCACGGGAATAACTGCCAATCTTCTCGATAAAATCTTCCACTGTCTTGATTTCGTTATAATATTTATTAACTTTATATCTGAGCCACTGGCCGGAATTATAACCGTTAACGCGTCGACCATTTCGAGAAAATACCTGTGAAGAATAACTGACCAGGTTGATCAAGTAGTTCACCTTGGCCATTTCATTTTTAAATTGATTTCTATAAATTTGATAGGCGAACGTATCCTCTACGGGCTGTTTAACAAACGTGAGTTGGGACACTTCTTCGGCACTCATATGAGAAGATTGAAATGGCAATGATGCACATCCTGTACAAAATAATATTATAAAGAAAACATAATATCCTCTCATAGCCCCTCCTTAAACTAGATATATCGGCATAAAATAAAAAAAGGGAACCCCTAGAAATATATATAATCTCTTAGAGTTCCCCGTTAGATTTATTATTCTCTAACGGGATAAACCACTCTCTCTCAAACACTTACCGCAACCGCTGAGAGTTGAGTAACTTACCCGCTATCACTTAAAATATAGCACGTATGTGTCATAATTTCAAGGGGGTATACTAAATGGAAATGCTTCAAGGATCGTATAGTGTGGACCATGAGGCGTAAGAACACTCTTGTATAAAATCAGCTCTTTGAGAGTTATGGCTCTTTCTGAATGGATAGCTGCGGATTTTAATTCATTCGCCAAGATATAATCACGATTTAACGCTTTAACTCTACCTATTGTTATATGCGGTGAAAACTTTTTATCATCGAGCGGAAATCCATGCTCTTTGAGAAAAAGATTTATTTTTTTCTTTAATGAATGCAATTGATCGATATCCCCTTTTAATCCTATCCATATAATTCGCGGCCTTTGCAAGGAAGGAAAAACACCGACATTATCTAAACCGAATGTAAGCGATGAACATTGACGAGTTATTATACCCATAGATTGCTTGACCGTTGCAATCTGTTCAGTATGAAGATTACCAAAAAAATG
>JAHJGZ010000246.1 GCA_018823795.1 Candidatus Omnitrophota bacterium | reverse complement strand
GCATTGGGTTAATGTTATATTTTGTCTTTGGCAAAAATTTAATCCAAAAACATATTCTTAAAAAAGGTTTGTCAGCACAAATGGCCTAGAAATTAATTACTTTTCTCCTGCCTCTAATTTCTGTAAAATATAACCTATCAAAACCAACAAAGGGGGAAGTATGGAACAAGAAATTTTGCAAGTGCAAGAAATGGCACCGCAATCACCATGGATGGGAGTTGGCTCTCTAATTGTCTTTCTCGTGCTCTATGTTTTTTGTGCCTATTGCCTGGCTAGACTATACAAAAAAGTGGGCATGCCCATGGGTTCCAGTTTTATCTGGGCCTTAATTCCTATTGCCAATATTTTTCTAGTAATAAAAATTGGCGGCAAACCCTGGTGGTGGTTCTTCATGTTTCTAATTCCCATTGTAAATCTGGTTTTTGCTATTTTGCTGTGGATGGCTATTTGTGAGCGCTTGGGCAAGCCAGGCTGGTGGGGAATTGTCATAGCTTTAGTGCCAGTAGTTAACATCATCTTATTTTTGATCTTGGTTTTTGGAAAACAAGAGCAAGCTCATCTCCAAACAGCATAATTAAAAATATTCAAACTAATTAGATTTAAAGAGCCCTTATCAAACGATAAGGGCTCTCTTTTTATTATGAATTTGCAAAATTAAGTAAAAAACATTACTTATTAAATATAATGGGCATGTCAAAAGAAGCATCTGGATTCACCTTAATTGAGCTAGTTTTGGTCATAGCTATTTTAGGTTTATTGGTGGTTTCAGCCCTACCCAATATCTTTAATATTTCTCTAACCCAAGCCAGGATCAATGCTGAAGAAGGTGTGGTCTCAGCTGTTAGATCTGGCATTAGTCTTTATTATGTCAGCAGCTGCATTGATGGCGCTTGCGATGGATATCCAGCAGAGCTGGATAATTCTGCAGCTGGAAATTGCACCCGCACCAACCCTTGTTTTGATGATGTAATTAAAAGCGGCATTACAACTGGAGGTTGGAGCAAAATAGATGACACCAACTATCAGGGACCTACCGGATCTCAGTATGAATATGATGACAGCGCTGGAACTTTCACCTATACTGAGGATTAAGATGGGAGTTTGGAAACCAACAAAACATGCCTCTTGGATT
The DNA here is from genome assembly GCA_018823795.1 of Candidatus Omnitrophota bacterium. Taxonomy (GTDB): domain Bacteria; phylum Omnitrophota; class Omnitrophia; order JAHJGZ01; family JAHJGZ01; genus JAHJGZ01. Next base: position 1,415 of record JAHJGZ010000246.1, on the reverse strand, counting down.
TTCACTTTAGTAACCACTACTGCTGTGCTAGTTGGTTTATTTATATTATTTCTTGCTATTCAAGTTGGCTCTTATGTCCCTGGCACCTTTGATATTATGTCCCGTAGATCAGAGATGATCTTGCTGGCAGTTTTCTTTATAATCTCTCCTTTTATCGGAATATTTAGCGTTTTGTTGTGGGCTAAACACGGTAACAGACATGCCACTTGGCTGTGGGAAAATGGCCTTCAAGGAACAGCCAAGCTAATTTCCTGCGAAGAAACAGGTTCAATGTTAAATAATGCCCCTAAAATAGCTTTTGAGCTGGAAATTACGCTGCCCAACAGAAAACCCTATATTATTCAACATGAAGAATATGTTGGCTTGCTTTACTTAAATAGAATTTCTCCAGGGAATGTTTTTCCTGTATTTGTGGATCCTCAAAAACCAACCAATATTCTTATTGATTGGAGAACCCCTAATTAGTATTAGTGTTTGCTCATCATGATTCGCTTGCATGAAATTACAAAATCTTTTGGCAAACACCTTATCTTAGATAAGGGTTCTCTTCAAATTGAACCAGAAATGCGCCTAGGATTAATTGGCAGAAATGGCTCAGGCAAATCCACTTTATTTAAAATAATTTCTGGCGAAGAAGGTCTAGACAGCGGCGAAATAATCTCACCTAAAAATTATCAGATTTCACATCTTTCCCAGCATCTTAAGTTTAATGTTCCAACTGTGCTGGAAGTTGGTTGCCAAGGACTTAGATCTGAAGAAAAATATGATCACTATAAAGTAGAAGAAATTTTATTTGGTCTAGGATTTAGCAAAGAAGATTTAACCAAAGACCCACACGAACTTTCTGGCGGTTTTCAAGTGCTCTTAAGTTTGGCCAAAGCCTTGGTTTCTAAACCCAATCTTTTACTCTTAGATGAACCAACCAACTATTTAGATATTGTAGCTATCCGTTGGATCACTCGTTTTATCAGATCTTGGAAAAATGAGATGATTATCATCTCGCATGATCAGTCTTTTTTAGACAATGTAACCACCCACACAGCAATTATTCATCGCCAAAATATTTTAAGGGTTAAAGGATCTACCGCCAAGCTGGCCAAGGTTATTGATGAGTTTGAAGAGCATTATGAAAAACAAAGAATAAGTGAAGAAAAGCAGCGTCGCCAATTACAAACTTTTATAGATAAAAATATCGCCAATCCAGCTACAGCCACTCAAGCCAAATCCAGGCGGCGCATGTTGGAAAAAATACCTGAACGCCAAAAACTGGAAACGCTTTATGATTTGAGTTTTGATTTTCAAGCTGCTGACTTTCCCGGCAAAACCATGTTGGAGATCACAAACCTTGGTTTTTATTATGAACCAAAACAAGAACTAATTAAAAACCTTAGCTGTTTTGTGGAAACTAATGATCG
>JAHJGZ010000213.1 GCA_018823795.1 Candidatus Omnitrophota bacterium | reverse complement strand
TATTTTGCCATTAAAGCACATCCACACCCGGAGATTATAAAAAAATTCGTCCGTCTTGGTGCTTGTTTTGACGTTGCAAGTGCAAATGAAATGAAACTCGTTCTCAGCCTCGGTGTTTCTCCTACACGGATAATCTTTGCAAATACCATTAAATCACATGAAGATATTATTTGTGCCCGGCGGCGTAGAGTGCGGCTTATGACATTTGATAATGAACCAGAACTTTACAAAATTGCCAAATATTATCCTAAAGCACGTATTCTTGTTCGTATTAAAGTAAAAAACGTCGGCAGTGTTGTTGAACTTTCACTGAAATTTGGTGCAGATGCGGAGCAGGCATGTTACCTGTTGCGGAAGGCAAAAACGTTGGGACTGATACCGATGGGAGTAAGTTTTCACGTTGGTTCTCAATCAACAAACGTTGAAAATTATCTTCAAGCACTTGAAATAACTTCCCGCATTTTTGAAGAAGCAAAAGAAATCGGTATTTCGCTTAAGTTTGTTGATATCGGCGGGGGTTTTCCTATTCAACATTTCGATAATGAAATTGGTATTAATTTCGAACGAATGGCCTCACAGATAAAACAACAGCAACGTGCTCTTTTTGACCGGAATGTTGAATTCATTTCTGAGCCGGGGCGGTTTCTCGTTGGGCCCGCAGGCATACTGGTCACACAAGTTGTCGGACGGACATTTCGCAATAACAAAAACTACTATTATTTAAATGATGGAATTTATGGTGCCTTTTCCGGAATGGTATTCGATCATTGTCGTTATGAATTTAAAACATTACGGCGAGGACAGAAATTCTTGAGTACCCTTGCTGGCCCTACCTGCGATTCTTTCGATACCCTTTCTCTCAATGAAGAAATACCAGAACTATATGTCGGTGACGTTATTTATGTAAAAAATATTGGCGCTTATTCAGCCGCAAGTGCTGCTAACTGCTTTAATGGTTTCCCTCCAGCAAAAATTATCATGGTCTAAGTATGCACCGTTTCCCCGACTTCTCAAACGCCGTTACTTCTTATCTACCGTTAAGCCTAGCGTAATGCGCGTAGGTCTTCCCTTTGATAGAGCAAGCCCATTTTTAAATAACATGCAAAATGGTGATTCCGGTCGATTTTTCTTTCTCATCTTCCGCAATAATAACAATCGTACACTCATATATGCCTCCTTGCTTATAGTTCCATCCTTGCACGTGTATCTTGATGATTTTGAAATAGCTTAGTTATATATAACGGCAAATAAGCGTACTTCCATTAATGCTTTTACTGTTTTTCTATAACCATCTATAAACAAATAATATGACTGTGCATAGAAAGAAATTATGAGGGCACAATAGGTTGGTTTTCTATTCTACTTTCTATCGAAAAAAGGATTCTTTGAGGTAGCACTAAGGGGAATTCCGTATGCAACTTTTATATCATCTCCTAAAAGTCCCATTGCCATCACTGCCTGACCAACCGTATACATAATTCGATTGTCTACCCGATGGTTCATGGCAACACTCACTGCTGATCCAATTGCAATTCCTAAATCACCCGTATTAAAAACACAGGGGTTATGAGGATGCTTCTCCTTCTCTTCACAATTATCAAATCCGCACATACCGCACTTTTTTAATCCCAGAGATTTTATTTTCGTTCCAAGAAGGATCATCACAGATACATATCGTATATTTTCAGCATCACGAATAAAAGCGGGGACATTATACTCTTCACCCATTTTTTTTAATTTTTCAGAAATTCTTTTTATCTCATCACCCTCGACTAATGCGAGCACGGTAGTATCTTCCCCACGCCCTTTCGGCGCTGTTCGTGCTGCAATGAGCATTTTTTGTGCAATTTCCCGTAATGTATTGTTACGAATTTTTTCTTCCTTAATTAACCCCATAATTTTCCCCCTTAAATCTCATTCACAACAAATTCCATTATTTCTTCAATTTGTTTTCCAGTAGGAACGATTTCCCCCAACTCGATCATCAATAAACACTGCTCTGACATATGCAACTGCCGAGCAACCTCGCGCAATGACAATTTCTTTTCTTCGCGAATCTGCTTTAATCTTTCAATATAATTATCCATAATGCCTTTACAATATGGCCGAAAAAAAATACAAAAAATTTTACTACTTTTGGTCTTTTGACCTCAGTTTTTTATATGCCTTAAGTTTACCCTTTTGAAAACTTTTCTGATCCCGCATTAACCGGGAAATATCTTTCTGGCGTCTAAGGCTCTGCTCACGTGCCATAATGGCCTCTTATTTTAGTCTCTTATATTATTGCGACATCTTTTTTTTCAATCCATCCGAGTCTACGATCTTCACGTTGAATTTTATACCACATCCCTTTGGATTGTATAATCGTCGCTTTCATCCCTTCAAAAAGGGTAAAATGAGTGGTACCCCGTTCAAAGGGTTCGAATCGAGCTATAGTCTTTTCGTTAATGACAACAATCCCATGCCCCTCGTAAGTGATTTTCCCTATTAATGAAAAGAGACCCGTACTGGCCATCATGAGAATAATACATAAAACAGGAATAACGAAACGTTTTTCCATTTTAAAAATTATCATAGCAGACAGCGTACAAAAAAACACAAGATACAAAAAGGATAACAACAATGTTAATTCATTTATAGTAAAATGTTTAAAAAATGAATCAATAAATCTCAAAAACCACATTTTTTGAGTTGGAAGTACCGTCTCTTTAATTAAGGATCGTGCATAGTCATAATTTGAAGAGATATCACCATCGCGAGGAAGCAGGCGTCGTGCACGCTCATAAAAAAGGATGGCTTTTCCCATTTCACCTTTCTTAAAGTAGCAATTCCCCATATTATAGTACAGATTTCCACTCGTCAAATTTGCATCAAGCAGTTCCTGATATTCAAGAAGGGCTCCATCATAATCCCTTTTTTCATAGAGTACATTAGCTTTATAAAAAATATAGTTTTGATCATTCCCTTCCTCCGCGAATGAAAAAGCTATCGTTACGCTCATAACAAACAATAATCCTATAATAAACCTGTATGCGTATATCCTGCCGGATGAAATCATTTTAAAACTTTCGCCTTTCTAAATAATCAATAATGTCTTTAAACGCCTGAAACGTTTCTTCCTGTTTTTGTTTCCCAAATTCTGATGGAGCATATCGCACCATGTCACATTCCTTAAAGATATCTTCGAGTTTTGTTAATATATCCTCTGCAATATTCTTTTCCTTCAATATTAAATCAACAACCTCTATAGTAATACCACCTGAAGCAAGATGAAATTTATTACCAAGATATTCCTGCAACGTTTTAAAAACAGTATCGTAAAACTCTTTCTGTTTTCCTTTCATTAAAAGGTACTCCGCCTTTTGAATACCTTTTTTTGCCTTTTTCGGAGCATGAAGACGTCGCGCATAACGTACATCAGTCGCTAAACGCTCCTTTCTCCTCATAAAAACTAATAAGGAGATAAACACTATTGGAGGAAAACCATGTGCTATACAATACAATGTATTCGTATAGAGATATCTATCTTTCGACTTCAATATTCCAGGAGATTCTTTAATATAAATGATATCGCGTCCTAAAACCTCCTGAACAAATGGTTTTGAACGTGCCTCAGGTATATCAATAATTGCCATCTGCTCATCCCCCTCAAGCTTCTTGACCTGTATGGGAATAGAGCCTCTGGTAATTGTTTCATAGCAGCCTTTTTTTGTATCAAAAAATGAAAAAGTAACTTTAGGAATTTCTCGAACAGTATCGGTTGTCGGCAAAACAATCTGCTCAAAATATTTCCCATTACTTTCCTGCCGGACCTGTGGTTCATATACTTTAAACCCTTCGGTTGAAGCTAATTCAGGAACAAGAACGGTATTAAGATTCCCTTCTCCCTTAATAGACATCTTCAGTGTAATGGGATCCCCTATCTTTACCTCAGTAGGAGCGGCCTGAAGAGTAAACGTATAACTTCCCAGTGTACCTTTGAATTCTACCGGTTTCCCTTCTTCCGGTAGTGGTAGTATCGTCATCGTAATCTCAGGCGACGTTACTGTTAACGGGCGACGTTCATAACTACCAAAAAAGCTGTTAAAAAAATCATCTGAAAAAAAGTCATCAAACGCCGATGTTCGTCCTTTTCTTGACTGTTTTTGCAGAAGAAGGTTACCTTCAAGTTGTGCAGGACCAAGTTTAAATACCCCGGGCCGTGTACCGAAAACATTGGTTTCAAATTCAACCACTTCATACCTCACCCCATTAACAACCTGCTGATATTGAGACGGCTTTTTAAAATCTTCTACAGAAAAACCTTCATGTGCAAATTCAGGATATTGAATATCACGAATATTAAATCTATTAATATAGAGCCGTATCTTGAGCGGGATCATTTCGTTTAAATACGCCTTTTTCTTTCCTGCCTCTGTGGTCAGAAATACATAATCATCCAATGCTCGGTCAGCGTCTCCCTGTGTCGTACCGCTTCCTTGAGGAGTTTGAAATGTCTTCGCTGGTGATGAACCATCAGTAACGGCAATAGTAACACCTTTCGATAAATATGTATCGCCTTGATAATTAAACGAAAAGGGGCCGATATTAAATGCTCCCACCTTTAATGGAATAACCGTATACATATGAGTGATAGACCGTGACATGTGTCCATTGACAAATGACGTTACGGTCGAGGGGCCGATATAATGAATTTCAAGTCCATTAATTTGTGGAAGCGTTGGGGCGGGAATGCTTTTGGTGCCATGGAAGGCAATTTTAAGTTCAGTAGTACTTCCTAAAGAAACCGTCTTTCGATCAATTTCTATTTCAAAAGGTATATCTTTAGCAGATGAACAGAAAGGAAATATTACAATTCCTACGATTAGAAATAAAACTATTACTGCTATTCTTTCTTTCATCATTACCAATCCTTCAACACTTTCTGATATCCACTACGTTGAGATTGCTGCTGTAACGTCCCCTTTGATTCTTCCTCCTGACGGTATCCTTCAAGCAACATACGAGCTTCCTCTTCTGACATTTCATCCTGTTGCCCTTCCTCCCCCTCTTGAGGGGCCTCTTTCTGTTCATCTCCTTCTTGCCCTGCCTGACTTTCATCAGTAGTAGCGGCTTGCTGCTTCTCTCCATCCGGCTCTTCCTTCTGTTGCTGTCCCTCAGCACCCTGTTCTTTTTCTTCTTCTTGCTGTCCTTGGGCTGCTTGTGCCTGTTGCTGCTGTTTTCCTTTTCCTTGCTCTTGTTGCTGTTGCTCTTGTTGTTGTTTCAGTTTATCTAAAAGTATTTTTAATTTTCTCTCCGCAAATTCATGGTTGAATTTTGCTTCTTTATCTTCTTTATTAAGTTCTATAGCACGCTTATAATATGAAAGTGCATCACGAAATAAATTTACCGCAGTTCCTAAATCGGTGTTCTCTTTTAATTTTCCCTGTCGATATTTACCGTTACCAATATTATAATTTGACTTCGCTTCCAATAGAGAATCATCGGTCATTAAAGTCTTGGTAAACGAATCAATAGCCCCTTCATAGTCACCTTTTTTGTATTTGGCCGTTCCGATATTAAAGTGAATCACATCAGAATCAGGTTGAGCAACATTTGCTTCATTATATTTTTGAAGCGCTGCATCAAATTGTTCATTTTTAAAGAGACGATTCCCTTCCCTTATGATACTTCCTTCTGATGCGGCATAGCAGACAGTAAACAGAGTAATAAAAAGGTATGTGCATGCTATAATTATACTATTAATAATAACTTTTTTCATACTTCAATCCTATCACGCCTGTCGCATTTCCTGAGCATGTCTTTTCTTCTCATTAATAAAAGGCTCTAATGCTAATAATAAAATCGCCATAATGAGAAATAACTGATAGCGTTCTTCATACTGTTTGCTCATTTTACTCTTGAGCTCTCGCTTTTCCATTTTTGAAAGTTTCTCGTCGTAAATAAGATCAAGACCAAAATGTGCGCCGGTTGCACGGACATAACTACCACCAGTCATTAATGCTATCTTCTGTAATGTTGCTTCATCTAATCGGGATTTCACCACATTACCGCTTCCATCTTTTACAAACATCTTACTGCCCTGTTCGTCTGTCACCGGAATCAACTCCCCCTCTTTTGTTCCAATGCCAACACAAAAGATTTTAATCCCTTCTTTTTTTGCTTCTTCCGCCAAACCGGTCGCATCCCCTTCATGAGATTCCCCATCAGTAATAAATACTAACACTTTATATTTTTTGAGGCCTCCTTCATAACTATTGATTGCTTCTTTAATAGCACGAGCAAGTGAAGTTCCCCCGCGGGGTATGGAATCCACACTTAATGCATCAAGTGAAAGCATGAAGCCATTATAATCTACCGTTAATGGACATTGCAAAAAAGCATTACCGGAAAACGCAATCAGCCCGATACGGTCTCCGGTAAGTTTTTTAATAAGATCTTTTACCGCAAGTTTCGACCGTTCTAATCTATTCGGTTTAACATCCTCTGCCAGCATACTCTTTGACGTATCCATTGCAATAATAATATCAAGCCCTTTGCGTTTTACTTCCTCCCAATGAAATCCCCACTGTGGCCGAAGAAGTGAGAAGAGTGCAAGGAGAATGGCACAACACAACACAATCGCTTTTACTTTTTTCTTTTTTTTATCAACCGATAAAGTTAATTCGCCCAAAAGCTCACGATTGGCAAATCGCTCCATTACCTTGCGTCTCGCTTTAAAAGCCCACAGATAAAAAACGGGCAAAATAATTATGCCGAGCCAAAAAATAAACATGAGCCCACTATTACCAAATCGCACGTTATGGTATCCTCCGTAAAATCGTATTTGATAAAATAATCTCTAAAACCAATAACACTAATCCAGGAATTAAAAAGTACGGAAACAATTCCTTATATTCCAAATATCCCTTCTCTTCTATTGGGGCTCGCTCAAGCCGGTCGATTTCTTTATAAATTTTTTTCAATGATTCTGTATCAGTCGCCCTGAAATATTGTGCGTCAGTTTCAGCGGCAATTTTCTGCAACATCTCTTCATCAATATCAATTTCAACCGGTTGATACACCGTATTACCAAAAAAATCCTTTACCGGGTATGGAGCATGCCCCTTTGTTCCCGCACCAACTGTATAAACTTTAACACCGACCGCCTTTGCCGCTTCAGCCG
>JAHJGZ010000212.1 GCA_018823795.1 Candidatus Omnitrophota bacterium | reverse complement strand
ATCTTATTGCGCGTTCGAATATTATACGGACCCCATTAGCAGGCCCATCTGATGTTATTGATGAGGAATGGATGCTGATTGATATTGATGAGTTGTATTATACGAGGGACTGGAACGATTCTATTTCTTCAGCAGGCTTCCGGAAGCGTAAAAGAGCGCAGGAATGGCTTTCTTCAGGGGCGATATCTTCTCCTATAAAAAAGGCTAAAAAAAGTAAATGAACCTTGAAGCTGCATGATATCGCACCTAACGGTATACGCACGAATGAGAAAAATCTGATCCCCTCCAGTAACATTTTCTCAAATAAAAAAGGCTGTGTTTTATACTATGCCTAAAAAGATAAACAGTAATAACAGATTAATAAAGGAACATTGAGATGGAAAAAGGATATTTGCTTTTATTACTCCATGCGCATTTACCGTTTATCCGTCATCCTGAACATGATGATTTCTTAGAAGAAGACTGGTTGTACGAAGCAGTAACAGAGACCTATCTTCCGCTGGTTGATATGTTTGATCGCTTAATTGGCGAAGGTATTGATTTTCGCATGACCATGTCACTGACGCCGACGCTGCTTTCCATGCTGTCTGACGAACTCCTCCAGAATCGATATATCGCACATATTGATAAATTAATTGAATTATCAATGAAAGAAATTGAACGAACCCGTTCTGACGGACAATTCCATCATCTTGCGTGTATGTACCATGAACATTTTAAGCGAGCACGGTATCTGTTTGTCGAAAAGTACAATAAAGATATTATTAAGGCGTTCAAATACTATCAAGATTGCGGGAAATTAGATATTATTACGTGTGGCGCAACGCATGGTTTTTTTCCCAACATGGAGACAGTAAAAGCATCCGTGCGTGCTCAAATTAAAGTTGCGATTGATGATTATGAGCGGTATTTCGGGCGCAAGCCACGAGGAATATGGCTGCCGGAATGTGGATATAATCCTGACGATGACGCCATTCTTAAAGAATATGGAATTCAGTATTTTTTTGCCGATTCGCATGCCATATTACATGGAACACCGCGGCCAAAATACGGCGTGTTTGCTCCGGTATACTGTAAAAGCGGCGTTGCCTGCTTTGCGCGGGATATAGAATCATCAAAGCAGGTATGGAGTGCAGAAGAGGGATACCCCGGAGATTATTATTATCGGGATTTTTATCGTGATATCGGTTTTGACTTAGACTTTGACTATATAAAACCGTATATTCATCATGATGGTATTCGTATCAATACGGGAATTAAGTATTATCGGATAACCGGTGATACCGATAATAAGGCGCCGTATGAACCTGATAAAGCGCGGGAGACCGCTGCAGAGCATGCCGGCAATTTTATGTTTAATAGAGAATGTCAGATTGAACATCTCTACGACATAATAAAACAGAAACCGATCATTGTTGCACCGTATGATGCAGAACTGTATGGGCATTGGTGGTATGAAGGCCCGCAATGGCTCGAATTTCTGATTCGAAAAATACATTATGATCAGAACAAGTTTTCATTGATTACCGCGCATGAATACTTAAAGAAACATCCTAAAAATCAGGTTATTACCCCATCGTTTTCAAGTTGGGGATATAAAGGATATAGTGAGGTATGGCTTGAGGGAAGTAATGATTGGATGTATCGGCACATTCATCAGGCATCAATACGTATGCAAGAACTGGCCCGTACTTTTAACGGTGCGAATGGTTTGCAAGAGAGAGCACTGAAACAAGCGGCCAGGGAACTTTTATTAGCCGAATCAAGCGATTGGGCATTTATCTTAAAAACGGGTACCGTTGTGGAATACGCAATCAAACGGGTGAAAGAGCACATCCTTCGTTTTACGAAACTCTATGAAGATGTAAAAAATAATTGCATCGACGAAGCATGGCTCGCCGATATAGAAATGCGAGATAATGTTTTTCCCAATATTGATTTCAGAGTGTATGCCACGTCGTAATCTATCGCCGTATTTAAAAACAATAATCCCCGTAATCAGTGTCTGTTGTACGATGCTCCTCGTATGCTCGTGTGCACACTACAGAATATGTACTACGTATGAAGTTGTTAATACAGAAAGTGATGCAGCCTCGAAGGTCTATTATGCGATTACGAAAAACAATGTACTTATTCCGGAATTTGTCATTGATTCCCAAGGACACTATCCTACCTCTCCCGAAGCTGCATGGGAGCAATTTTTAAAAAGACAGTCAAAAGTTGAAAAGTATATTGACAATAAGTATAAAATACCAAATAATGGAGCTTACCAAATACAACGATGGGGATTGATGATAGGGCTTATGGCGGTGTCACCTATTGCAATTCCGATAACCTATGTCAGTGAATTTAGTGAAGAACGGGATGACGAGTCATCATCAAAAAACATCTGGCATTCGATCAAACGATATTTTGCATTATCAATGAATGAACCAAACTATGTTGAGCCAGAAATAAAAGACGAATTTGAAACAATGACGATTGGAAAAGCTGACACAAATCCTAACGGGAGGCAGGGAGAATGAATCCATTGATTTTTCGGGAATATGATATACGGGGTATTGTCGATAAAGATTTAACCGATGAGGTGGTCAGGAAAATAGGATGTGCGTTTGGTACGTATTTGCAGCGGCTCGATAAGCGTGACATTACTATCGGCGGTGATTGCCGGTTGAGTACTGAACGGTTTCGCAAAGTGTTGATACATGCGCTTACCGATACCGGCTGTACGGTTACCGATTTAGGGGTATGTACGAGTCCGATACTCTATTTTTCAATAGTACATCTTAAAAAGGATGGCGGCCTCATGATAACCGGTTCTCATAATCCGCGCGATTTTAATGGCTTCAAATTATGTGTCGGCGAACATACACTCCATGGCGACGAGATTCAAGAGATTCTCCGTATCATAGAAAACGGAACATTTGCCGCGGGCAACGGAAGCACGTCCGCTTATGATATTGTCACTGACTATCAAAATTATCTGTGTGAACAATTTACGTTTCAAAAGAAACTTGCTATTGCGGTTGATGCCGGTAATGGGACAGCAGGCGAAGTTATTGTACCTATTCTTGAGCGATTGCGTGTTGATGTTACGCCTCTTAATTGTACGATGGACGGAAATTTTCCGGTTCATCATCCTGACCCAACTATCCCAGAGAATCTCGAGCAGCTTATTGCGACGGTTAGAGAGAAAAAACTCGATTTTGGTATTGCGTTTGATGGTGACGGCGATCGAATTGGCACGGTGAATGATAAAGGTGAAATTATTTGGGCCGATAAACTCATGATCCTCTATACACGCGATATATTAAAAAAGAATCCCGGAGCTACTTTTATTTCTGAAGTTAAATGTTCAAAATTGTTTTATGAAGATGTTGAGCGTCATGGTGGGACTGCTATTATGTGGAAAGCGGGTCATTCATTAATTAAGGCAAAAATGAAAGAAGTTAAGGCAGCTATGGCTGGGGAGGTAAGTGGACACATATTTTTTGCCGATAGATATTTTGGATTTGATGATGCTATTTATGCTGCCCTGCGACTCATTGAAATCGTTGCTGCTGCCGATACATCACTTTCAGAATTGTTGAATGATGTCCCCCAAACTTTTGTTACGCCGGAACTACGGATTGCCTGTCCCGATGAGCGAAAATTTGCGGTTGTTGATGCAATAAAAAAGGAATTCAAGAAGTCGTATCAGACGATAGATATTGACGGTGTGCGGGTGATTTTTGATGACGGGTGGGGGCTTGTTCGGCCATCAAATACGCAAGCAGAACTCACTATGCGGTTTGAAGCAACCACGCAAAAAAGGCTCGAGGAGATTAAATCACTCGTTGAAGCAACGGTGAAGGAAGTTATGGAGCGCGTCATATGAACTATGCTGTCATTATGGGCGGCGGAAAAGGGACTCGGTTCTGGCCAGTCAGTACGAATAAGAGGCCTAAACAGTTTTTAACCCTTTCCGGATCACGTTCGATGCTTCGCCAGACCGTTGATCGATTGAGGCCGTTTGTAAGAAGTAACAATATTTATATTATTGGAAACCAGCGACATTATACAATAACCAGCCGCGAACTTAAAAACATTCCAAAAAAAAATATCATTGCCGAACCTGTTGGGCGAAATACTGCCCCCTGTCTGGGACTTGCAAGCATACTGATAAAAAAGAAAGATCGCAATGCGGTTATTATTGCCACGCCTGCCGATCATATTATTACACAGGAAAAACGTTTTTTGCAGCTCCTGAAATCGGCTACGTGCCATGCACGTGATACTAATATGTTTGTGACATTTGGTATTCCACCGTCATCACCTGATACCGGATATGGCTATATTGAAATTAGAAATAAAAAACAAAGGGGTGGTGCCTATAGAGTTAAACGGTTTGTTGAAAAACCATCGTTAAGAAAAGCAAAGCAGTATGTTTTATCGAAACATTTCTTTTGGAATAGTGGCATATTTGTTTTTCATGTACAGACGTTGCTTGAAGCTATTGAGTCTCATATGCCTCATTTATATGACGGTTTAATGAAAATTGAAAAAGCGATGGGAACGTCGCAGGAAAAGGCGGTTATACATAAGGTATATCATTCAATCAAATCCGTCTCCATCGATTATGGCATTATGGAAAAAATAAACAATGTTTTGTTAATGAAGGCGCATATTGGATGGAATGACGTAGGCAATTGGTCATCACTTGACGCGATCAAGGAAAAGGACAGCAAGGGGAATATTGTTCATGGCTCATGTGTTATGCTTAATAGTGAAAACAATATTATTAATGCACACGACAAACTTATAGCACTTATTGGTATTAAGGACTCTATTGTTGTTCAAACAGATACTGTGGTGCTCGTAGCGAATAAAAAAGATGCACAGGACGTAAAAAGAATTGTTGAAAAACTCGAACGACAAAATAAAAACGATTACCTCTGAATACATGAAAACATGCTTTAGCGAGCGAAAACGAAACTAAAGAATGTGTTTGAATGTACCCAGCACCCAGCAGAAAGTGAAACGGGAAAGAGAAAAAAGATTAAAACAATATGACCGAGCGCGTAGTTGTCTTCACTTACGTATTAAAGATGCACTGAAATAATGCAACTGGGTGCTGGGTTTAATTCGCGCAGATAATTTATATCGCAGTGTGTGCTCTATAAATTATGCGCTCATTAAAGGATAAATAATCGAACAATTATTTGAGATTATAATTTTAGCCATCGTCCAAGGCATAGCAGAATTCCTGCCCATATCAAGTTCTGGACATCTTGTTATTGTAGAGCACCTGCTCGGAATTACCGAACCAAAACTTCTTTGTGCGATTATTTTACATTGTGGCACACTTGTAGCTGTTATTGCTGTTTTGTGGGGATATTTATTTACTATCATCCGGGACAGCAAAGCTGTTCTGCAAAAACGATGTCCCTTTACTGAATCATCCTTCAAGGTTGCGCTTTTTGCTCTTGTTGCCACCATTCCTGCGGTTATTGTTGCGCTTTTCTTCAAAAAATCTTTTGAAAACGCTTTTTCTTCAACCATCCTCACGGCATCTTTTTTATTGATTAATGGATGTATTTTGTATGTGACCTTCTATGTAAAAAATCACACAAAGGAGGTTGAACATTTTACCCTTACCCATGCTCTGTTGATAGGACTAGCACAGTGTGTGGCACTCTTTCCGGGAATATCCCGTTCTGGCGCTACCATTACCTGTGCACTACTGTGTGGCATGAGCCCGCTTTTCGCTTTTCGATTTTCATTCCTCTTAGCAATTCCGGCAATTATCGGTGCATTTGTATTTGAAGTAAAAGAATTTTTAACACTGTCAAAAGATATTTTTTTTGTCTACGGTGTTGGTTTTTTTGTTTCGATTATTGTGGGTTATTTTTCATTGCTCCTCCTGCGCAAGCTAGTAAAACAAAACCGATTATATTACTTTTCATGGTATTGCTGGATTATAGGAATCCTTGTGCTTATATTCAGATAACATGAATGGCGATGTCTCGTCAATAGAACACACTCTTTTGCATGTTTGATTATTATGATATTTCTATTTATCCATTGTTCTCATAATTTCTTATTGGTATAATAGACATAATCACAAAAAAATACGGCGGTCATGAGAATCTATGTTGTAGCTATTATAGCGATACAAATGTTTTGGGTTTTACTGGCATGGGTGTTGTATATTCGCCACAAAGCATATCGAATGGGGGGTATTATTATTGTCGTATCACTCATTGCGAATATGCTGTGCATTGTTATTGTAGGAATTCAGAGACAACGAATGGAAGCAATGTCTCACGATATTAATATAATACAGAAAAGAGTAATCGATTTATCACCGGTGGCAGGTGAGAAAGTTCTTGAGATTGCACAAAGTATTGACGACATACAAGCGGCAATTGAGACGGTGGAAGCGGTCAAGGGGAGTACACGGCTTCGGTATGAGGGCCAGATACAACAGCAGCAAAAGAGCAGTCAGCGAGAATGATACGGTAAGATAAAAGTCCTGAGTGCTGATCTATAATAAGCATAGAGCGCACAAGGACGAGGTCATATAATCAAAGCAGACACCAATGATACTTAATATTAAAGCATTTGCCTTGGCATGTGGTATAATCTGGGGTATTGCTGTTTTTGCTTTAACCTGGTGGGTTATTATTTTTGATGGTGTTACACGGGAGCGGACAATTCTTGGTCGTGTGTATCGTGGCTACAGCGTAAGTCCGTTAGGAAGCATTATTGGACTCGTATGGGGGGTCTTTGACGGACTGATTGGCGGCGCTGTTTTAGCATGGCTGTATAATTGTATTGTTTCATTTTTCTCAAAGTGAGGTGTGGTTATGTCAGAAAACAAGCCGAAGAGACGCGTCAGTATTCGTCGGCGGATAAAATGTTCGGTTTATTATGGCGAATATAAACCACGGCTAAGGCAGCAAGATATGAAGACGGCTTTTATAAAGGATATCAGCTCTAGTGGTGCCCTTATTGCCGCTGAAGAAAAATTTGGAATAGGGAATTTTTTGACAATGGAAATAATGCTTCCGGGATGGCAGGGATTCAGTTCGACATGTGTTCAAATCGTTGAACGTGAGGATCCCAATGTGTTACGGTTGACTTCACGTGTTGTGCGCGTTCATGAGGTGTCGAAGGAGCTTTATAATATTGCAGTTACTTTTTTTGATATTGCCGATCAAGATAAGCAGATGTTAGATCAATACATGCGCAGTCGTGATTGGTATCAGAGTACGTAAATGCGCCTCGAATGCAGGTGCTGAAAAGAGACGAAAAAATAAGAAATGATTACACAGAAATAGGCGATAAAAAAAAATGAAAAATAAAATCCTTGTTGTCGATGATGAAGCGGTGGCGCGAAACTTATTAGTAGATATGTTAAGTGATGAAGGATATGACGTCATCACTGCTGTTGACGGGGAAGAGGGGCTTCAAAAAGCAAGTTCTGAGTTGACGGACCTTATTATTCTCGATCTCCTTATGCCAAAAATCGCCGGTGGTACCTTAGCGGCAAAATTGCGGGCCGATAAGAAAACAAGTCATATCCCGATTCTTTTTTTAACGGGTATGATCAACAAAGATGAAGCCGATCTCATGTGCAACCAATTATCATGTGAGCTCCTTTTAACCAAGCCGTTTAATCGTGATGAGTTGCTTACAATGGTCGCTCGAGCGATTAGGAAAGAGAAATAGAGGGGGAATCAATGGAAGAAAAACGCAAACATATACGGAAGAATTTTGATAAACAGATCGCACTAAAAAAAATAAACGGTGAACAGTTTACGGTGCTGATTGAAAATTTTTCTGAAAAAGGAGTATGTGTTACACTGCGAGACAATAAGAGTTTTGATGTCGGTGAGTCATTGAAATTTGAAATGGTTATTTCGCAAGAAAAAGACATTGTTGTTAACGGTAGAGCAAAAATTATGTGGAAGAATAGTGAAAACCAATACGGGCTGTTATTTGAAATGCTCGACGAAAATTCTGCAGAAAACCTAAATAAAATTTTATCTGCTGATGAAAAGTGAAAAAAGAGGGATGGAAAATGAATTACGAGTTTAATAAGAATTTTCTTATTGGCTTTGAACTGGTCAAGCGCAAACTTATTACACAAGAACAACTCGATGAAGGACTGATTATGCAGCAGCGAAAAAATGTTCGTATTGGAAAGGTGTTGATGGATCTTGGCTACATCAGTGAAGATGACCTTGTCAGAGTTATTGCGGATCAATTAAGTGTTCGATATATTGATTTCACTTCGTTAGAGGTTACTCCTGAATTGCTTAAAAAAGCACCGCTTGAGTTGGTGAAAAGCTGTAATATTTTCCCCGTAGCTTTTACTGATGACAGTGTAACTTTTTGTGTATCAGATCCTCTTGACCCTCAATTAAAAGAAACCCTAGAAAAACACACAACTACTAAGGTCAAATTAGCCATAGCAAGTCGATATGAGATCCGTGTTGCGATTAATAAACATTATGGAGGTTGACAGACGTGAATATTTTGGCAATCGATGATGAGACGGAAGTTTTAGAGTGTCTGAAAGATATTTTAACAAGTGATGGGCATACCGTGAGTGTCGCGCATGATGTACGAGAAGGGCTTGAGCTTGTTACGGGAAATACCGATATTATTATTACCGATCTCAGAATGCAAAAGCTTGATGGTGAAGATTATATTGAAATTATTAAAGTTCGTTACCCCAACATGCCGATTATCGTATTATCCGGATATATTGATTCGGTAGAAGAATTAGAGAAGATCGGCGCAAAAAAAGTGCTTTCTAAGCCTCTGGATGTTAAACAGCTTTTAGAAGCGGTTAATGCGTTTAAAAATGAATTAAAATAAAGAGTCATACGGTAACGTGGAGGATAAAGAATGTTTCATATTTTTGGATTTCATATTTCAGCAGATGTATTTTTTTATTGTATTACGGTGTCTCTTTTTTTATCCGGGATGGCAATGATGCTTTTATCCAAGCAATTCATCGAAGCATTTAGTAAAATACTTATCCTCGAAAGTGGATTCACCAAACGAGTTTTGCCGGAGATCGAAAATGCATTAACAGACATTATTTTTAAACTTTTTTTAAAATATCGTCTGACCTTCGGATTAGTCGTAACGGGCATTTCATTATTGTTATTATTTACGTATAGATAATCCGTTATTTATTATGACGGCTTATTTAAGGCCACGAATACTTACTTCGTGGCATTTTTTATATTGTATTTGACAAATAATTAGATATATCATACAATTTGGTATGATTAAATGAATAATACTACAAAAGCGTACGTTTTAAGGCACGAAATACTATGAAACATAAAGACCAGAAAGAAGTTACACGTGAAATTAAAGAATTGTCATTACTGTTTGAGCTTAGTCAAACACTTGATAGTAATGTAGATTTACGTGACGTTGTCGGTCATGTGCTTGGAGCGGTTGCAAAACACATGGGGATGCTGCGTGGCACTATAACACTTCTGAATCGTAAAACCGGCGAGCTCTTTATTGAATCGGCATATGGATTGTCGCTTTCACAGAAAGAGAAGGGGCGGTATAAACTTGGGGAAGGAATAACCGGACAAGTTGTACAAACAGGTCAGCCCGCTGTCGTGCCGCACATTTCAAAAGAACCTCTTTTTCTTAATCGTACCGGCGCACGGAAAAAGCTAAAGAAAGAAGATATTTCATTTATTTGCGTGCCGATTAAAATCGGTAAAGAATCGATCGGTGCATTAAGTGCGGATAGATTATTTGCAAAAGAGATTTCTTTTGAAGAAGATGTGCGGCTTTTGTCTATTATTGCCTCAATGATTGCACAAGCGGTTAAATTACGGCACGAGGCTCAGGAAGAACGTGACCGGCTCATCGAAGAGAATGTACGACTGCAGCACGAATTACAAGAGCGTTTCCAGCCAACCAATATTATTGGCAACGCTCGGCTCATGCACGCAGTCTATGACTTAATAGAACAAGTCTCTAAAAGTAATGCTACGGTTCTTATTCTCGGGGAAAGCGGGACGGGTAAAGAGCTTGTTGCGAGTGCAATTCACTTTAACAGCCTTCGTGCTAAAAAACCCTTTATCAAAGTCAATTGCGCAGCATTGCCTGAATCTGTTCTTGAGAGTGAACTCTTCGGTCATGAAAAGGGGGCGTTTACGGGTGCGCTGCAGGAGCGGAAAGGGCGGTTTGAGTTAGCGCACGGGGGAACACTTTTTTTAGATGAAATTGGTGACCTTGCACCGGCTATTCAAATCAAACTTTTACGTGTTTTACAGGAACGGGAATTTGAACGTGTCGGTGGCACCAAAACAATCACCATTGATGTGCGCCTTATTACGGCGACAAACCGCACCCTCGAAGATTTGATGCGAAAGGGAGAGTTTAGAGAAGACCTTTATTATCGGCTTAATGTGTTTCCGATTCACCTTCCGCCATTACGGGAACGGAAAACAGACATTCTTCTTTTGGCAAATCATTTTGTCGAAAAATACAGTAAAGCAAATCACAAAAATATTTCGCGCATCTCAACACCTGCAATCGACATGCTTATGTGTTATCATTGGCCGGGCAATGTGCGTGAGCTAGAAAACTGCATCGAAAGATCGGTACTTATCAGTAATGATGATGTCATTCACGGGCATCACCTGCCGCCAACACTTCAGACTGCAGAAGCGAGCGGTACGACTCATTCAGGAACACTCGAGGAATCCCTCTATACGCTCGAGCGGGAGCTATTACTCGATGCCCTTAAATCAGCGCGAGGCAATAAAGCAAAAGCTGCCCGTGCCTTGGGCTTAACAGAGCGGCTTATGGGAATTCGAGTCACAAAATATAATATTAATCCAAAACGGTTTAAAAAGTCATAAAATAAATAACGGCAGCAAATAGATATTGTTTGCTGTGTTCTCCGAATAACTTCACTCTTTATACCCAAGCGCTAAATGAATCAGACCATGAAAGAACTCAAATGCTCACATAAAATTATGCTTTTACTTCTAGGATTCATTATGTTTTTTATAATCCTAGAAATTGGTCTACGCATGGCGGGATGGATTATTGTAACCCGTCAAGAGCACAGAAATAAAATATCGCTGAAACAAGGTGACAGTTATGTAATTATGTGTTTGGGAGAATCAACGACAGCAAATCTCGGTCCAGGTAACTATCCTGAGCAATTAGAGGAAATACTTAATCAGTACGCTACAGGAACAACATTTAAGATATTAAATAAAGGAGTTGCGGGGATTACAACAGACAGAATTCTTGCGCGATTGGAATATGGTCTTGAGAAATACAAACCGAATATGGTGATTACTATGATGGGAGTAAACGATGAACAAAGCAGTGATCACTATGATTTAAATAGATCCAATATAATCTCGCAGACAAAATTAGCATTACTCAGGTTTAAGGTTTATAAGCTTGGCAGACTTTTATGGCTACATTTTTTAAAAAAATGTGAATTTAATATAGACACAACACAGAAAAATAAGCAGAATGACATCAGGGCAGTTGATACGAAAACGTATTACGAATTATTGAAACTATACGAAGATGAAGAAATGATTGCCAATAAAATCGACATTTTAGAACAGATGATAAAAATAGATCCGTTTAATGTTCATGCGTATAAATTATTAAGCAATATTTATTTATGGGGACGTTATAAAAACATGGGAGAAGTTGAGAGAATCAATAAAATCATTTTAGAATTATATCCTCAGGATAAAGGTGCATATCTTCAACTTGCCTATTCATATGAATCGAGATTGAAAACACAAGCGGCAAAAGACATATTGGCGGATGGTATATCAAAAATTCCATTGTATAAGCAAGGGTATGGCGCTCTTGCGCACATATACACAGATAATAAAGAATACGACAACGCAAGCAAATATTTTAATAAAGCTAATAGCATAGAAAAAAAGTATTGTAATGAGAACTTATACTACAATTACAATAGATTAAAACATATAGTTTTAGAAAAGGGCATAGCACTTGTGTGTGTGCAATATCCAGTGAGAAGTGTGGAATCATTGAAAAGAATGCTCGGCTATGATGAAAGAGTGATTTTTGTAGACAATGAAAAGATATTTAAAAAAGCGTTGCAAGAAAATTCGTATGATGCTATCTTTGTTGACATGTGGGCAGGAGATTTCGGCCACTGTACGCGAAAAGGGTATCGAATGCTGGCTCAGAATGTTGCGGACGTTATCCTAAAAGAAGCTTTTAAATAATAGAATAAAAATACGTAAATAATTAGAAAGGAAAATGATAAAGACGATCATATAATAACGATTATGAAAATTGAAAAACTCGTTGGTGATAAGTTGGTACATTCTGCTGAGGAAGTGCGTGAAAGTTCTGACAAGTATGAAGAGTTAGTGTTGTTGAGCCGAGATATGACACAATGGAATAAAGTTTTAACGGAAAAACTTGGACCGCCATTAAAGTCTACAAAAGAAATGGCACACAGAGATTTTTCTGAAGGAATACCATTGCAGAAAAGGGATGCGGCTATGAATCGCGTAAATGCGCTGGGAGGTGTACGGCATGGCCAGACGATTTATTTTGGCTCGTGTGATTCGTGTGTCATTTTAATTATGCTTTGGCCGTGGCAAGATCAAACGCGCATAACATTGAAAAAAGTTATTGTGTAACTCGATTACCATGGGACAGAAAGATATCGTATTACAACTTCCTGCCGATTACACTGACAATGATCTGAAAAAAAGGATCAGTAAAAAACTCAACGTAAAAGAGTTCTTGTACACGATAGAAAAGAAAAGTCTTGATGCTCGCCAAAAGCGTAATATTCATTGGCTCATTCGACTCTCAGTTGCCTCAAAAGAAATTAAAGGAAATGTTCCAGATCTCACGCCACCGCTCATTATTCCCTATCAAAAAAGAAAAGAGAAGGCAGTTGTTGTTGGCAGCGGTCCTGCCGGGTTCTTTTCAGCATTTATATTACAGAAAGCCGGTTTTCATACGACCCTCATTGAACGTGGTTCTGAGGTAGAAAAAAGAGCCAAAGAAATCAACGCGTTTGAAAAAGGGGGGATTTTTAGTCCCGCAAATAATTACGCGTTTGGAGAAGGGGGTGCCGGTACCTTTTCTGACGGTAAACTTACCTCACGATCAAAACACATTGAAGGAGAAAAACAATTTATCTTGTCTCAATACATTTCTGCGGGGGCACCGGAAGAAATCAGGTATTTGGCTCATCCGCACCTCGGAAGCGACAATCTCAGGGGAATAGTAAAGAACGTACGGGAAGCATTCATTTCATTGGGCGGGACCGTGCTT
>JAHJGZ010000211.1 GCA_018823795.1 Candidatus Omnitrophota bacterium | reverse complement strand
GTAAAGGTTGTACAAAGCGTGAAGGGGCCAAGATATTGTTTCCAAAGTATACGAGGCACACTAATATCTTCAAGACTAATTGCCAATAACATCCCGTCAAGCTCGGTAAAAATAGTGCCTTTTGCTAGTAGTAATTCGTATCCAAATGAATTATGATGAGGATGATGAAAGCTCTGATAAAATTCATGACCCGTTCTATCAATATTGCCAAAAGACCATATTTCTTCTCCAGAAAAAATATTTATACAAAATAACCTGTATTCATTACGGATGATTACAGCATTCTTATATACCTGAATAAATAAAGCATTCTCTTCATACCGTTTAAACCACTGGCGCCGCTGCATACAATAATTGGTCAGCGTATCATCTTTAAGGCGATACATATAAAGCATTTTTGTTTCTTTTCTCAATGCATCCGGAAATAAAAGATTATTGCTTTTATGGAAATGAATTCTTGCCGTTCGAGGTTTTTCTCCTGGATTTAACCAAAACATCTCTGTTTTTTTAATTAAGTTATTTGGAGTATAGCACAACTCGAGATTGTCAAAATATATATGTTCAGCTTCAGGATTTAAATTTGTTATATGTTCTATTTTATCGGAATTTGTATCGGTAAAATTAAGCATATGCGGCACATAATCAACCCAAAAATCTTCGCATACCATAATATTTGGTTTACAGCGAAACCTATATCGAAAAATGAATGCTGTTATGTTATCGCGTATATTAAACATACTTATGGAAAGATTTCATTTAACACATTTAACGACAATAAACCATCCTGTTAAACACCTACTTATTTTTTTTCCTCCCAACCATTTAAACAACAAAATACATTTTCTTGCAATTGCATCCGCATTATCCTTAAATATGCTTCGCCGCAATAGTAGCAAGATGCTATTTATAGGACTTATGATATGTACAATATAATCCGCAGCCTGCATAAATAAACCAACTTCAGCACATATCCTTTGGAGGGTTTTAAGACTATAAAATTGTACCGGATAAGATTTCAATCCCAGAATTCTTTGAATTTTAAGCATAAGATAAAAATTAAGATTATATGCATTATTAAGTGCTATTATCATCTGCCCCTTAGGCTTTAATATTCTTTTTAATTCCACTAGAGATTGTTTGAAATCATTCACAAATATAAAATGATCGAGGGTCGAAGTGGATAAAATAAGATCGAATGCATTATTTTGAAAAGGTAAATCTCTGACATCGGCATTTATATAATGATGGTTACTGTGTTTGTCGATTTGTCGCTCGTATGCTTTTTTTACAATTTCTTTCGAAATATCTAATGCAAAGACCTGCGACATATCATTAAAAAAAGAAAACAATATTTCATCGGCACCATAGGCTTCTTCGTTAAGATCAGTTTTAAGTATTTTTTTGTGTTCTAAATCGTCCGTCCATTCCTTCACGATATTAATAAACTCTTCTGACTTATATTTACCTAGCAGGTGGTCTATATGAGGTTCTGCTCTTGTACGGGCAGCATAGCTATTCCATAATTTTTGTGTGTGCGTAATATTATTCATGTATATTTTTAAACTTATGTCATGAAATCATCAGGATATTTTTTGCAAGCTATTGTAAAACAGGAAATCAAAAAAAATATGCCAACTAGTGGATCATTAATTAAACTCTTAACGTATGGACTCGATATTGTTTTTCTCCGAGTAAAATATCTTTTTCGATAAAATCTCATTACATCAATCAAGGATGGTACGTTCTTAAAAGGATTGACTTGTTTTACAGGATTCAATGCGTAATATAATTTTACGAGCACACACCACAGATATATTACTATAATACATAATTCCCGCAAAGGACAAATGGTATTGATTTCATAATGACCTACCGCAACATTTAATGTAATCTTTTCTTTTTTGTAAATTTGGTAATGAATAAAGGGGGCATTAATACCCCATGCCATTACCAGATACGCACTGTAATTTATTCTTGGATTAAAATCCAACAATTTTGGTATGTTATCCCTGGAATCGACTTTAAGTTGCAAGTTCGAATACCCGATATAACCGAGTGCCTTAAAAAGCACGGAAATAGCATCGTCAATGCGTGAAATGGATAAATGCTCATAGGCTAAGACATCTGTTGGATAAATTTTTATCTCAAGAGTTTGCTCTTTATAAAAGAGAGAAAGATTCAAGTTGTTTTTGTCACTGATAAAAGAATTAATAGAAATAAATTCATTGCCGGGAATATATTCTTGCACCATGAATTTTCCTGGAACATTTGTTATGTCATGATATGTATTAAATAATTCATCCTTATTATAAACTTTGTGGATATTTATTCCATTTTCCCCAAAACACGGTTTAAAAATAACCGGGAAACTTAACTCGGACACCGCACGTTCAAGAGTAGAAATATGTTCTACTAAAAATGTTTTTGGACAAGCGATCCCCGCTTCCTTAGCGTGTATATTCATAGTATGTTTATTAATTATGCTCATGATGGTTGAATGCTTTACAACAGGAATAGTAATACCCATATGTGTAAAACGATCTAAGTGCTTTGAAAAAATATACAGCATATAATCCTTGCTTGGATATATTACGTTTATCTCTTCTTTCTTACAAATGTCAATGATTTCATTAATAAAAGTTTCTTCATCCTTTCGTTCTCCTTTGTCCAAAGTCCCCATTATCCAATCATGTGTAATATTCACAATACGATAACTTTTATGTACATATCGGGAGCATGAAGAAAAAGCGTAAAGCCTTGAAAATTTGCCCATGTTGGGAATAGCGGTAACGATTTTGTGACAAACATCTTTCATGCCAAGTATGACAAAATAGGCCATGTGAGATTCAGCATCAGGAATCAATAAATTTATTTTCATATTAATGATATCCGTTTATAAGGCATTTATTTCTAAGGAGAGATATGTATGTTATTGTATTAAATAAATACTATTTCGGAAAGTAAAATGTTGATATAATTTAGCATTAAGAACATTATAATTTTAATAGGATAACCGATATTTATGATTAGTGAATTTAATCACGTGTCAAGTTTTAAGACTCCCTTTTTCTTTTATGATTTCGATAAAGTCCATGATAACATAAGAAGATTTTCTTATTTTCCCAAGTCTATGAATGTTGAATTATTCTACGCTATGAAGGCAAATGACTACCCCCCCTTACTTACATTCCTTAAACAGAAAGGAATACATATAGAAGTTGCATCAGGGCTCGAATTGCAAATGGCACAAAAAGTTGGCTTTGATAAGATTGTATTCAACGGACCGGCAAAAACAAATGAAGAACTTGAATTAGCTGCAAAAAGTAAAAATACAACTATACTCATAGACAGTTTAAATGAATTGGAAACGTTACAAAAAATCGTATCGGCAAAAACACATATTGGAATTCGTATTAATCCTTTTAGTTCCACATGGAGTAAATTTGGTATTCATAAAAAAAATATTAAAATCGCTTTAGAACAAATTGCTTCATCAAAAAATCTGGAACTTGCGGGTTTCCATTTTCATGCCGGTAGTTTTATCCACGATCCTCTTTTTTATAAACATCTTTTAAACCAGCTTATAACCATAATAAAAACATCGCCAATACATTATTTCAATTCTATTACTTTTATTAACATAGGCGGGGGTATGCCCTGTTACGGTAAAATAAAAAGAAATACACTTGAAGGATTATTAGCCAAGGGCCCTATTAAAAACTTTCTGTCAGAAAGTTTTATCAGGAGCCAAGAATTGCAACATATGAAGCACTTTGAAAAACTTGACTTAAATCAATGGTTTAAGAGTTTCGCAGTCATCATAAGTATTTATATGTCCCGTATTGAAACATTATTACAAAAAAAAGTAAAACTCTATTTAGAACCGGGAACAAGCCTTATTGGTGATGCAGTTAATGTGTACGCACAGGCCGTTACAACAAAATACAATAAAGTCCTACTCGACGTAGGCAGCAATATAGAATACGATCATAACAATTTTTGGCATCCGATTTACAATATAACAAGTCCTTCGGATGATATTCAAAAAGCAAACGTATTCGGCCCTCTCTGTGCCCGCGATGATCTTTTTGCGCGATGTTATTTTGGAAAGCCCCTTAAAAAAGGAGATTATGTAAAAATTATAAGTATGGGAGCATACACTTTTTCTCTTCACACCTCTTTTATTAAGTCTCGTTTAGGGGTAGTTATTAAGAAAAACAATACAATCAAACAAACAGTCACTGGAGAAACTTTCGAAAACAAATATTCATCTTTTTTCTAACCTTGTGTATTATTTTACGGTAGCACCCACCAATGTGTTATTATCTTTAAATATTTTCTGATGCCCCTAAAAAAAGTTTTTATACCGGTTGGATATAATCGAAAATAAGCACAGTATCCTCCCCAACATATATCTAATAGCCTATATAATCTTTTGAGTGGTAATGTTATAAGAATCGGTAAAAAATAAAGCAAAAAAGGGAATTCTACGGTCAGTGAAAAAAGCGAACGCACATTTTTAACAAGGTCCCGAGAAGCAAGAGAAGCAGTAGTTAATAAATTTTTATAATCACTCATATTTTTCAAGTCATGCGTAACAGGATTACACGTTCTCATATAAGCCGTAGAAAATAGATAAGTCCCTACCCCATCGGCTTTGCATTTAATATTTAATTTTATCGTCTCCAGATCATTTTTAAGGGTCCCCCCCGGTATCCCAACCATATTAGTAGTCCGCAAGCGAATAGCATGTTGTTTTATAAGTCGAGCGGCACTAATAATTTGTTCAACTGTCATTTTCCTATTCAAGAAATCTTCTCTAATGATATCATCCGCAGTCTCTATTCCCATAGCAACGCTGAAACAACCAGCCTCTTTTAGACAGCCAACTATTTCGCCGTCAACAAGATCAGCGCGTACATTACAGAAAAAAGGGAGATTAACATGCTGTTTATATTGTGTGGAAAATTCTTTTATCCATTCAACCGATGAGATAAAAATGCCATCATCATCAAACATAATGAATTTTACCGGGAATCTTTCGAGCCCTTGAATAATCTCTCCTATTACATTCTGAACGCTTTTTCTACGGATTATTGATTCCTTGTTGTTATATAATTTATTCAGATAGGTATCATAACAATAGCTACAATTAAATGTACAACCGCGTCCAGTTATAATATGAAATTTTTCCGCATCAAATAAAGTTTGATGTGCAAATAAATCTCTGTCAGGAAAAGGTAAATTATCGAGATCTTCTATTAAAGGCCGTAAGGGATTTTTGAAAATATGTCCATTCTCTTTAATCCACCAATTTTTTATATTTCTAATTGGTTTACCAGAACTAATATTATCTATCAGTTCAAGCATTGCAAATTCTCCCTCTCCGATACATACTCCATCTACACCTTCTTCTTGAATCATCTCAGGGAACACAGTCGGATGCGGTCCCCCGAATACAGAAAAAACATTAAATTCTTTTTTCAATCTTTTATTCAATATCATATAATAATCAGCAAACATAAAAACCACATGATACGCCAAAATAGTTGGTATGTTATCCTTCAACTTCTTCTTAATCTTATTATATGAGGCGTCAACAAACTCAACAGTGTAACCATTCCGTTTTAACACACTTGAGAGACTCATCATCCCTTGATTTCCTTCGCCCGTATACTGTATGACAAATAAGATACGATAAATATGATTTTTTTTTAAAGGGATACCCATCTTTTTCCTTGATTGAAGTTTATTTCAAGGTATTACTAATCGACGTGTTATTATTTTTACATATTTTTTCAGCCCTCTAAGAAATGTTTTTATGCTGGTTGGATATAATCTGTAATAAGCACAGTAGCCTTCCCAACATATGTACAGCATTCTGTACACCGAACCAAGAGGAAGTTGTATAAGAATTTTTAAGAACCATAACAAAAAAGGGAATTCTACTGCAATGGCAAAAAGACTATGCATGTTCTGAGACACGTGCGTATGAGCAGTATTTCGAGAAGACATAATGGCCGGTATATCGTTCTTGCTTTCCGCAAAAGCCGTATCGATTTTTGTTTTAGGATAAATTCTTAATTTCCGGACTGTCGCAAAATCTGGTTGACATTCAATATTTAATCGTATTGTTTCAAAATCAATATCTATGGCACTACCAGGAATATCGACTAAATTTGTTGTTTTTAGTTTAATACCATATCCTTTGATGAGCTTCGCGGCTTCGACAATCTGTTCTCGTGACATGGTGCGTCCTAAAAGATTACTTCGCAAGGAATCATCCGCAGTTTCAATCCCCATCGAAACACTAAAACAACCGGCATTCCTCAATAATTTTACTACCTGCTCATTTACCAGATCTGCACGAACATCACAAAAAAAAGGGAGGCTAATGCACTGTTTATACCGAACTGAAAATTCTTCCAACCAATCATAAGGTAAAATAAATATATCATCATAGAAGAGTATAAATTTTAAAGGAAATTTTTTTTTGCCATGTTCTATCTCCTGAATAACATTTTGAACACTTCTTTTTCGAACTGTAGAACCTTGTTGTTTATAAAGTTGATTGTAGAAGGAATTCCAACAGTAGCTACAATTATAGAAACAACCACGGCCGGTCATAATAGACATTTTCTCAATATTACATAAACTTTGAGTCGCAAATAAATCTCTGTCAGGGAAAGGTAAATCATCAAGATTTTCTATTAAAGGGCGTAAAGGATTTTTGAAAATATGTCCATTTTCTTTAATCCACCAATTATTTATATTTCGGATTGGTTTTCCGGCACAAAGTGCATTTACTAATTCCAACAAGGCAAACTCCCCCTCCCCTAAACACACTCCATCAACCCCTTCTTCTTGAATAAGTTCAGGGACAGCCGTGGGATGCTGACCACCGAATGCTGAAAAAAAATCAAATTCTTTTTTTAAGCGTTTATTTAATTTTAAATAAAAATCGACAAACAAGGTGACAGTACTATAAACCACAATCGTTGGCTTATTTTCTTTTAATCTTTTCTCTACTTTTTTATAGAAAGCTTCGATTAATTCAACTTCATGACCATACTGTTTTAATACAGCCGAAAGACTCATAATACCTAGATATTCATCACCGGTAAATCTTACTACAAATAAAATACGCATATCTTTTTTCGCAATCATAATAACAACAGCTATAGAATTGGATCATCTTAAACAAAACATTGCTTTACTTTACTGAAAAATTCTTCGAGCGTTTCCCTGTGGCATCCTCTCATAATTAAACATGTTACCTTGTCGCAATTATTCATTGAGAAAATTTTCTGACCCATTTCTTTTGATTTCCAAATATCGATAAAAGATTTTTCCTTTAAATTTCCAAAATTTTTATAAAAGCAACAAGGAGATAGACTCCCATCGCTATATATAAATAAATGATTATTTTGGCTTTCACATGTTCTCTTCTCTATTGCAAGCGAATGTTGATAATAACATTTGAGACGATGCAGTTGGCCATTCGAATTCATTATAAAATGTTTATACTTTTTTTTTCTCTTAGATAATTCATCAATAACATAACATGCTTTTTGTATGTCTTTTGGAAATAAATATGAATCGTTTTCGAAATCGTACATTCTGTCTTTTCTATACGCTCCATCAATAATGT
This sequence comes from Candidatus Omnitrophota bacterium, assembly GCA_018823795.1. Taxonomy (GTDB): domain Bacteria; phylum Omnitrophota; class Omnitrophia; order JAHJGZ01; family JAHJGZ01; genus JAHJGZ01. The sequence continues at coordinate 1,128 of JAHJGZ010000211.1, read as the reverse complement.
TAATGACCCCTTGAAAACTAATTGGTATTTTGTTTTTATAAGCAAAATCGGCAAGCTCTAAAATCTCATCTATATTATCGTCCAAAATCGTTGTATTGATTTGCAACGGTACTTTCCCCTGTAAATACTCTATAGCATTCAATACTTTTCTATACGTTCCCGACACCCCTCGAAGCTTATCATGGGTCTGCGGCTTAGATCCGTCCAAGGATACCGTCACCCCTGCTACCTGATTCTTTGCTAATTCATTAGCAACATGTTTAGTAATGAGGGATCCATTCGTCGTCATAGTAGAACAAATATCATTGTGTGAACAATAATGAACAATTTCTAAAAAATCTGTCCTACAAAATGGCTCCCCACCGTAAAATTTGATAAAATAGGAGCCGATATAACTTTTTATATCAGAAATAATTTTTTTCCATAATTGAGTCGACAATTCTGGATAATCGGTTCTTTTCCACACGTGACATTGCTCACATCTTAAGTTGCACCGCAATGTCATTCGTACATCTATCAACTGCGGTGGCCTAAATAAGTGCATTCCGGTCAGTAGGGAAAGATTTTTAAAAAGTTCTTTTCTTAAAAAGCCAACACCCCCACAAAAAATAATTTTTTTCTTTATTCTCATACGGACTCTCTGCTCGTACACTTCCGTCACAGTTCATTCTTTGTATATTATCAACTCATCTCATTCATCACTTCTCTTTTATCTTTCATAAACGAGACTTCAATAAAGGACGACGTGGTTTTTAAGGTTTTACATTATGCTCTTCGCATAATGGTATCACTGGACACATCCCCATACTCAAAAGTTTCCAATATCGTCTAAACCCGTTCATAACCCCTTTCCATCCAGTAGGATATAATTTATAATGACTGCTATATCCACCCCAAATACAAAATATTATATAATACAAATTCTTTAATGGCAATTTAAGCATTGGCTTTATCAAAAATAACAAAATAGGAAATTGAACAAAAATATCGAACAGATAAAATAAGCATACAGTTTCATGGCGTCTTTCTAAGGTATCGGTTTTATTACGATAAATGTCATTGACAACATGCAAATTTGTTTTCATGAAATTATCAAAATGTGCTTTAGAATAAAAAAATATGGGAACC
>JAHJGZ010000210.1 GCA_018823795.1 Candidatus Omnitrophota bacterium | reverse complement strand
AGGCTGAATTAACTCTGCCTTTTTAAACCAATTATTTAAATATTTTTCAAGTTCATCCTTAACATCCCCGAAACAAAACACCATCTCTAGAGGATGCTGTTTTTTTGATGGCTCTTGAAATTCCATTGCCTTATAAAAAACTTCGATGTCATTATAAGCTGTCCGCCCATTTTCAAGTTCAACCTTACAATTTTCATTCTTTCCCTTCATCATCAAAGGATAAACAGCTCTACCAACTCCTAGGCTAATAAAATTTTGGACATGATAGAAGAGGTCTCTAAAGTACTCATCTATATGACACGCTACAGATGGTTCAATTTTCAAAAACGTGTCTTGCACTAATTTAAATTCCTTTATTTTATCACCTCCGTCATGAAAACTATAATCAAAGGACAATGAAGTATCGCCAATTTTTACCTCAACCTTTTCAGGAAATTTATATTTCACTTCATACTGGTTAAAATTGTTCTCTTTGTCGGATTGAAGAGCGAACTGAAATCCAGTAATCCGTGTCCAATCTTCAAGATATGAATAGCTGACAGACAAATTTTTAAATACGACATCTTCGTTCTTTTCGAAATGATGGCCAAGAAAAATAACATTCACAATGAATGAACTTTTGAACGTAACAGGGCCACCTGCAGTCAAACTCATATTAGAACCCGTTGCATAACATTTGTGCAAAGTAATCTTTTTCCCGTCAGCAAAACCTAAAATTATATCTACATCAAAAACCTTACCAAATTCAGGAATATCTTGAAACGAGCCAAGGAGATCCAGTGTCCCACCGCTGATTGGATCAAATTTTAAAGTACCAGCTATTGTTTTCTCAGGGAAAGCCGGCTTCCACCAATACCCCACTAATTCAAAACTTTTCATTATTCTCTCTTATATTAAATCGCTTTAAACTGTTCTAAAGTCCTCTACGCCTTTTGACTTCATGATCTGGACAGCGTTTGTTTTTAACTGATCGTTACCGACAAACCCCTGATCCAAGCATATAACGCGACTAGGACATTTTTCGGCCATGGCTTTAATAACTTCCTTCGTTAACTCTTTCTCCAAACAAATCAGCATCAATCCACCCTCGATCGAATAAACAGTTTTCCCAACCATGGAAACCTTTTCGATCTTGGTCGTTAACTCAAAACCTGCTTTCAGAAGCAACTCAAAGAGAATATCCTCCTGTGAACTCTTTGAATTAATATGATCTACATGCATTTCAAGCTGTTTCTCGACTACTTCTTTTTTTGGATCAACGCTTCCTTCCCATAGCTTAAAATTTGATTGCGTAAGCTTAAAAACCTTAAAACCAAGATTGAGATCATCTTGCTTAAAATCTAACTGTCCAGTTCGCTCATCTTGGATCTTTTTAATAACCCTACGGATGCGTTCTTTTCCAATATCTGCAATTGTTTTGTACCCCTCACGAAACGCTTCCGATCCCTCTTCAGTTGATTCTGGCAACTGAACGCAAATAAATCTCCGGCTACCGCCGTCCTTCTTATTGCACTCTAAAACCGCATCGGCTGTAGTGCAAGAACCGGCAAAAAAGTCTAAAACAATATCGTCTTTACCCACGCCACACAAATCAATCATATAAATTATAAACTTAACAGGTTTAGCAAACTCAAAAGGAATCCCTAAATCCTTCATTTCTTGAGAACTATGTCTGTTCTCATATTTATCTATCAAATCTACTGGAACCCGCCCCTCTTCTAGTCGATCGTTCAACCAAATTTTTGTATATATATTCCATTTTGATTTTTTGCCATTCTGATCAATTAAAGGCGACGTGTCTGTTTCTTTAAAAACTACATTGCCTTTTTCAAGTTCTGATTTAAATCTACCATATATCCATCGCCAGACCCCATCGCCTTGTGACGGCGCAATCTTAGCCCCTTCATTGACGATATCCGGAACCTTTTGCCCAGGAGGAATAACAAAACTCCCATCCGGCATCTTTATCCAATAGCGCTGATTTGCACGTTCATCTAAACCGGGCTGATATAATCCCATCAACCGATATTTCTCCCCAGACCTAGCACCCTGCGTTTGCACCTGAGTATATACTTTATCAATCAAATCCTGCGGGAGATCTTCTCTGAATTCAACAATCTTTTCTATATTCCTCGAGTAAATAAGCAAATATTCGATGTTGGGCGAGAAGAACTTCCCCTTATTGCCCCCCGTTTTCATAACTCTTGAACAAAGTCCTATTCTATTCTCTTCTCCAAATATCTCATTACACATATTCAGCAAATTACTCAGCTCTTCTTGACCTATCGAAATAAAGATTACCCCGTCCTCTCGCAATAAATGACGCGATAGATACAGTCTCGAATACATCATGTTCAGCCATTTTGAATGAAACCTCCCATCGGCCTCTGCATTGGTAGAATATTTACGCCCTTGATCATCTATCTGTCCTGAATAACGAAGATAAGTGTCCAAGCTCTCTGTGAAATTATCAGGATAAATAAACTCTTTACCAGTATTGTACGGCGGGTCAATATAGATCATTTTAATCTTGCCGTAATAAGATTTCTGCAGAAGTTTCAAGACCTCGAGATTGTCACCTTCAATAAATAAGTTCTCATTCGTTTCGAAATTAATAGACTCTTCTTTCGACGGAATAAGCGTTGCGACACTCGGCGCCTGAATATTTTTGAAGCAATCAGCCTTGCCCGGCCAATTCATCCCAAACCGCTCCCTACCAGCGTCTACATTTTCACCAAGCGTCAGCCTTAATTTATCGATATCTACCTTGAGTCCCTCAGTAATAACTTCCGGAAAGGCCTGCTTCAATTGCCGCAATTTATCCTCCGGAATATTCATCGATTTAAGATCAGCTTTTTTAAGCTCTGCCATAATATTTTCTCCTTATAAAATTAAACCACTTCCCATCGAATCATAAACAAAGTCTCTTCATTAATCCGTGGTTTTAATTTCCTTTCAATTTCATCTATAAGACCGTCTTTTTTACTTTCAATAACTTTAGCTTCCTGCTCATACGCCCGCCACGCGGCATCCCGCTTGGTTTCAAGCTGGCGGCGTTCCTTTTCGAGTTTAAGCTTTTCTGGTAAATTGGACGCAAGCCGCGCTTGCTTTTTTAATTCCTTAACGCGATCCTCAGTGTCTTTCAAATCAACACGCAATGATTCCCGCCTGTCCTCCGCCCATTTATCCATCTTGTCCAATTCAGTTTCAAAATACCGACCATCCCGCGCACTCATTCGGACAAGGATATCTTTCTTGTGATCCTCGTAAAGATTATTTATTTTCTGCCCAGCTGTATCCAGCGCGCCTCGATCATTAAACTCAGATTTGTCTGCCGATACGGAAAACAACCTCTGGCATTGTTCTTCCTCTAATACCTTACCATCATCTGTCATCCCAAATAAAAGAACATGATCTTCGCTCTCAAAGGATGTGATCGTCAAAAACTTAACCATCAGCCAACCTGATTTCTTAACGAGACTATCGAGAATAGAGATCTTCTTCGGGGCATCCGAATAATGAAAAATCAATCTGCTATCAGGCGTATCGGTGTGCTTGCACTGTTCGATGATCCGTTGCGCCAAAGGATGCCCGACTCGGTAGATATTGGCATCATCCACCCCCTTGCCGACCCTATAGGGCCCGGGATGAATGATCTCCCCGGGGAAAGGATTTTTCACTAAAGTAAACGCGTCCTCCCGACTATCGAACTGGGCGTAAGGTTCTAGAAAATACTTTGTTATTTGCCAAAGCCAATGCACATATTT
>JAHJGZ010000209.1 GCA_018823795.1 Candidatus Omnitrophota bacterium | reverse complement strand
TGAATAGCCTTTTTTAATGCAAAAGAGATGATTTTTTGTCTCTGTTGCCATAACTCTTTAAGCGTATAATTTTTCATAAGGACGAAAAGATCGTTTCGTAAAGATAAAAATACATGCCGATTACTATGGAAACCGATGGTTGCCGTCCCCCAATGATAGACAACTGCGCATGGTAGGTAAACACATCGCTCACCGGCAAGCTGTGCGCGAAGGTTAAAATCAACATCTTCAGAAAAGATAAAAAAATTATCATCCAAAGAACCTATTTTTTCAAATAAAGCTTTGCGGTATATTCCTGCTCCCGCACATGCGCCAAAAACATACTCCTCCTCTTCGTATTGTCCTGTATCAATTTCTCCACTCCCTCGCCCACCGCCAGTACACCAAATTTTAAAAAGATCTCCCGTATTGTATAACTGCTGACGGTTATCATATTGGACCATCTTCGAGGTCCCCATGCTACATTCAGGATGACGGTCCATACCGCCCACAAGTTCTGAAAGCCATTGCGGCGTAACTTCAACGTCATTATTGAGCAAAACAACATATTCCCATTCTGCGGATATAATCCCTTCATTACATGCCCGTGCAAATCCCCTATTTTTTGGCAGACGGATTAATCGCCATTCAGGAAATCCCTCTTCATTAAAACGCTCCTCTACCATTTCATATGAGCCATCTTTTGATCCGTTATCAACCACAATGACTTCATACCACTCAAGAGGATAATCAGATTCATAGACCGACTTGAGGCATGACATGATGAATTCTTTCCCATTCCAATTAGGAATAACAATAGAAACACGTTTTGTCATATTTTTTTGAGATACTCCTGCGCTTTTAAATGATTAGGAATAATTTCGATACATTTCCTAAATAATTGTTTCGCACACAATAAATCATGACGAATAAAACAAATCTCACCTAAATGAAAATAAGCGCCTCCCGCAAGTTGACGTTCCCCATTGTTACTTCCTGTGACTTTCTCAAACCATAAATACGATTCATTGTAGTTTTTCATTCTTTTGTAAAGAGACGCTACTCTATACATATCAATGCCTTTTTTATTCTCTTTCTGCAACAATGTTCTCAGCCCTCTTTTAAAATAAAATAATTCCTTTTCCTTTTGCCCCAGTTTACTTTCTACAACCGCTAAATATGAATAATATTTTTCTTTTGCTGCTGCATCGTTCGCCAACGCTAATGCCTGCTTGATATACCGTCTTCCTTTGGTATATTCAAAATTCTTTATATACAATTTTCCGATAAAATAAAATTCATGGGCAATGGTTTTCAACTGTACCCGTTTTTTTTCCCGCAACATTTTCTTCAAATTTATAAAAGCTGCTTTCATCAATTCATTTTTCTTCTCTCCGATACGGCGATTACGGTAGCGGCAAAACCCTTTTATTTCTTTCGTCACGTATTCTGACTGGAAATAAGACGGTTTTATGAAACTTCGATACGCATTGACGTTCTTTCTAAACATCCCTTTGTTGCTCTGATTGTATTTACGATGCTTGTCCTTAAAATCTCGGTACTTCTTGTTATTTTTTTCCTCCACGCCATCACGCGCACAACAATTCGTGAAATCAATTTTTGCGCCTCTTCCGGCAGGTAAATGAATCCCGATGTTCTCATCCTCCATGTACACATTGGACAATCCAACCAATTCGGTCCTCACGCCATAATCACCGTCAGCTTCACCGTATAATCCATATTCTTCGCACCAATAGCCCAAAATTTTCTCAGTCCGTTTCGGAATGAGAATGCATGCGCTACCGATATTCAGGTGCTTCAATCTCAATGAAAATCCTTTTATCACCTGAACCGGATAACTCACTGGTTCAAAATTGTATCCAATAACTCCTATGAAAGGGATGGCATCTATTATCTCGACCATTTTCATGAGCCAATCCTTTTTTTGGAGAACAATATCGTTGTCAATTTTTAAATAATATTCAGCGTTCGGTTCACAATGCCAGGCGAGATTCGACGCTTTTGTTACACCGATGTTTTTATTCAAAAGGATTAGATTTTTAATAATACCTTTTTTCTGTAAGGTTTTTAGATAATCCCTTGTACCGTCACGGCTGTTGTTATCAACAACGGTTATCACATAAGGAAAACGGGTATTGAGGAGCAGTCCTTTAATTGCCTGCTTAGTAAATTCGAGTCTATTATAGGTCAGCATGCACATATTAACGTATTTATGTTTACTCACGTTTGTTCGATAATAATATCCGGTCGGCGGTTTTCGATCAACAGGAGGCATAGTGCGTGCATACCGTCTATGTATAATTTTTCTCTCTTTTTCTCTTACGATGGGATTAGCATTCATAACTCCTGTGGGATTGTGAAGATATAAACCTAAAAATTTGCGAATGTGTTTCATCGGATAATGCTGTGCAAGACGGCACCAAAATTCATAGTCCCCTCCTACCTTAAACGACTCATCGAAATATCCTATTTTCTCATGAATTGATTTTCTCCATACCGGTTGGGGGCCCATATGACAACCCGAAAGCATTATACGGGGACTATAGTCAGGTTTTATACTGTAGCCGGTACGAATATGGTTATAAAAATCCATATTCTCATAGCCAGTAATAAAAAAATCGGCGTATACCAAAGCAATGGCCGGATTTTTTTTGAGTTCGGTTGTCATTATTTCAAAAGCATCCGGCCTCAGACGGTCATCGGTATTCGCATTGGTAATATACATTCCCGAAGCCGCTTGTATTCCTCTGTTCCACGCTTGATAAACCGATTCACGGCGTTTTGTCCGTATGTATTTAATATTTGAATGGCTTTTCATAAACTCACGGACTA
>JAHJGZ010000208.1 GCA_018823795.1 Candidatus Omnitrophota bacterium | reverse complement strand
TTTTTTTATTATGTATGGCTTAAACAAAGCGGAATGTTCGAGTTTCTTATCAATACGCATTGGCATTCCGCCGAGAGCTTAGATATCTATAAGCATATTTATCGAAACCCCACTTTTTTTAATATAATAAAAATATTTTTCTCTCACGGTTATTGGCCACGCCTTCATTATCTGTTCACCGTATTGTTTATTAATCTGTTTGGCAATACCTACATAAGCATGGGAATGGTCAATATGTTCTATTTGCTTTTTGCTATGTATGCAACGTATGGACTTGCGTCTAAACTTACACAAAATAAATGGTGCGGTATCGTTTCTGCCATTATAGTTATTTCTTATCCGGGAATAATATTTTTTCTTAAAACATATGAGCTACCAATAGGTGTCGTTTCATTTACGACGTTAGCAATTTATTTTCTTGTCATGAGTGATTACTGTATGAAAATGAAGTACTGTATTCTATTTAGCCTTTCATTTTGCTGTGCGATGTATATGGACCGATTTACACCATTATTCTTCATGGTAGGTCCTTTTTTCTATGTGTTTATTAGTATTATCAGGATGCCCCAATCTAAAAGACGAATGAGGAAAGGAGCCGTCAATTGGTTAATAAGCTGTTTATTGATAATGCTTATTTTATACCCATTTTATCTACCCTGGATTAAGACAAGTTTTTTAGATATGCATAACTTTAAGGGGGTGATGAGTTTTAGTGGAGAGTGGGATAGTATAATGCAAGAATATTTTGATTTCACCGATATATCTGCGTTAAAAAGGTTCTTCTTTTATGTAATATTACTTCCCCATTATTACTTGGGTATCCTGTGGACGGTATTATTTCTGATTGGGTTAGTGCTGTATTTTAAATGTATAAAAAGAGAGAAAGGTTTATTGTTGTCATGGCTGATATTCCCTTATGTTATATTTACGCTTTTGCCAAAAAAAGACGCTTCATATCTGATAGCTAGTTTACCTTCAATAGCGGTAATTACTTCGATAGGTCTTTTTAGTCTGAAGAAAAAAATATCATATGTAATGATTGCGATTACTCTCCTAGGTACTATTCTCATGTACGCCGGTTGTATGTTTTATCCTAACATAGCAGTAAACAAGTTTTTCATAAAAGCTAATTTCGATTCAATTGCATCTACACGATCAGTTGTATATGGGGCTGACAGTCAATCGCAAAGCAGGTTAAATAAATGGCTATTTGAGCTCATACATTATATGCCCATGAGTTCGTCATATTCAGTAGGTATAATAAGTGATTTTAAATATGTTCATGACTATACAATTCCTCATAAAATTAATATATTTTTATCTCTTTATAATCCCTTGTGTAAAACGGTCTTATCGACCTGGATTCACACAATTGAATATTTTGTTCCTTGTAATAGTGACTATCTCATATTTATTTCGGATACATCTTCCAATAATCAACCCGAACATCCTATATATGAGTGGTTGCATACTCCAGATGTTATAAGATATTGCAATGAAACACCTTCTGCTGATATCAAGGAGGCTGATATTGATTTCTCAAGATATATGTTTGTACTTAAAAAGAAATATCCTCATTCATCGCTTGTGGTGAGTATTTTTAAAAGAAAAACGAACGCAAATATATAAATATGAATCTGATACTTAATAGAACTCATTTATTAAAATCAAAGCATGAGGTATTTATACTTTTTTTCATTGTTTTTTTGATCATGCGAATAATGTTGCTTATAAATAGTATGCATGTTATTCATCATTGGAGAAATAATTATTCATAAAGAATTATTAAAAATTATAAAACGGAAAATTGCTTTGTAAAAACCCGTCCCGAGAGTAAGTAAATGAAAAAAAAATCTGTAAATGCTCGCTTGATTTTACTTGGCATCTTTATTGTTTACATAGTGCTTTACTATGTATGGCTTACACAAAGAGGAATGTTTGATTTCTTTGTCAATACGCATGTACATTCCACCGAAAGCCTGGATTTGTATAAGTATATCTCTCAAAACCCCACTTTTTTAAACGTAGTAAAAATATTTTCTGCCGACAGTTATTGGCCGCGACTTCATTACCTGTTCACCTTATTGTTTATAAATTTGTTTGGCAATACCTACATAAGTATGGGAATGGTCAATATGCTCTATTTACTTATTGCTATATATGCAATGTATGGGCTCACGTCTCAACTGACACAAAATAAATGGTGCGGTATCATTTCTGCCTTGATAGTTATTTCTTATCCAGGGATAATATTTTTTCTTAAAGCATACGAGCTGCAAATAGGTGTTGTTGCATTTACGACGTTAGCGGTTTATTTTCTTGTCGTGAGTGATTACTATATGAAGGTGAAGTACTGCATTCTTTTTAGTGTTTCATTTTGCTGTGCGATGTATATGGACCGATTTTCCCCATTGTTTTTTATGATAGGTCCTTTTTTCTATGTTTTTATTAGTATGATCAAAATGCACCGAGCTAAAAAACGAATAGGGAAAGGAATAGTCAATTGGTTTATAAGCTGTTTATTGATAATACTCATTTTGTCCCCATTTTATTTTCCTTGGATTAAGATAAATGTTTTAGATGCGGATAACTTTAAGGGGATGATGAGTTTTAGTGGGGAATGGGAGAACATAATGCAAGAATATTTTGATGGTACCGGTATGGATGCCTTAAAAAGATTATTCTTTTATGTCATATTACTTCCCCATTATTATTTGGGTATTCTGTGGACGATATTATTTCTGATTGGATTAGTGCTGTATCTTACCTGTGTACAGAGAGGGAAAGGTTTATTACTATCGTGGTTGATAACCCCTTATATCATATTTACGCTTTTGCCCAAAAAAGACGGTTCATATCTGATAGCGAGTTTACCTTCGATAGCGGTGATTACTTCGATAGGTATTTTTAGTTTGAAGAAAAAAATATCATATGTAATGATTACGATCACTGTCATATGTGCTATTCTCATATATGGCGGTTGTATGTTTTATAATTACCGAACAGTAAACATGTTTTTCATAAAAACGAGTTTCGATTCAATTGCATCTATACGACCAATTGAGTATGAAGATGATGACAGGCAGTCGCAAAGCAGGTTAAATAAATGGCTCTTAGAGCTCATGCATCATATGCCCATGAGTACGTCGTATTCAGTCGGTATAATAAATGACGATACCTATATTCATGACGATGAACTTCCTTATAAAATTAGTATATTTTTATCTTTGTATAATCCTTTGTGTAAGACGTTTTTATCAACCTGGATTCACACGATTGAGTACTTTGTTCCTTGTAATAGTGACTATCTCATATTTATTTCGGATACATCTTCCAATAATCAACTTGAAGATGCAATATACGAGTGGTTGCATACTTCAGGCGTTGTAAGATATCGCAATGAAAGGCCTTCTGTTAATATCAAGGAGGCTGATATTGATTTCTCAAGATATATGCCTGTACTGAAAAAGAAATATCCTTATTCATCGCTTGTGGTGAGTATTTTTAAAAGAAAAACGAACGCAAATATATAATGAGCGAAATAACAATAGAATGTTAAGGATGCATTGTATGGTGAAAAAAACATTTTTTTGGATAAATCTTGTAGTGCTGAGCTTTTGTTTGTTATTCATCATTGGAGAAATAATCGTTCGGGTAACAAGACTTGATATGTCACTATTGCGGCCACTTCTTTGGTATCAGGGCGCGCATGTAGAACTTTATAGAGTTTCTGCCAATATTGATTTACATTATGAGTTGAAGCCAGAACTACAGGTAACATACCCAGATGAAGGAGGTAGAACTTTTACTATTAATGAGTTTGGTTTTAGAGATAAGAAGAGAAAAAAAGAAAAAGCTAAAGGAGTTATTAGGATTGTATGTCTCGGAGGCTCAAATACAATCGGTGCTTGTGTAAATGATGATGAGACGTATCCTGCTTATTTAGAAATGATGCTTAATGAAACGTATGGTAAAAAGTTTGAAGTTTGGAATGCAGGACATGACGCATATGTTTTATCACAAAAGGTTGCTTTAGCTAAAATCGTTATTGACCAATATGATCCAGATTTATTGATTTTTCAGCACATCAATCAGCGTGAAAGAGCATTTTTAGATGGTGAAGAATACGCGCCTTTTTTTCAAAAAGATCCGAAATTGTATTGGGAAAATTTAGAGTTCACCCCTTTTTTTAAATCTGATTTGGGACAACAAATATTTTTTCATTTTTCTTTATATAGGGCAACTGTTATATTCTTAAATTATTTAATTAGTACTCCTTACAATGATCATTATTCTTATAAGGAAGTGTATGTAAATGAAAGTAAGTTTATTGAATTTTATAAGCAGTTTAGTGCAAAGATGCCAATTGTATTAATGCCTGTTTTCGCAAATCAAACGAGTGAGGCTCTGAGAAAAGTTGAGACTATTTTTTTATTTAGGAATAAGGTCAATAGTAGGAAGATGAGTGAAGAATATTATTTAGTTCATCCTCCAGCGTATGTATACAAGTGGTATGCAGAGGTTATTATGGCAGAGCTAGAGAAGATGGGGCATATCAAGAAACTGATAAAGAGGGCAAACGATATCAGTGAATGGAGCTAAAATGCATGAGAGAGTATATGTGGTTTAATAGACACATTATGGTAGAATCTGTTGTTAAATAGTATAGTTATTTTCTTGTGAGTGTTGTTATTGTTTAATAGTACTTATAATGGGGATTGTGTTAATCCCCACTATGCCCTGCTTTACGAAAAAGAGTTTATGCAATGAATAGGCGGCGGCATTATAAAGTCAGAAATAGGCAAAATTACCATAAGGAGCAAAGAGATGAAAAGATTAGATAACATACGTGTAGGGTTAGTATTTCCTTCCTATCAGGACTATGATGATAAGGTTTCATTTGGTGTCAATAAACAACATTTAGGTTATATTCCTCCATTAAGTCTTGCGTATATAGGGGCTCTTTTGAAAGAACAGGGATGTACCGTGATGATTATTGATGCCTCTGCATTGCAGTTAACAAAAAAACAAGTTGCTGAACGCCTCAAAGAATTTCAACCGGATTTTTTAGGATTTACCTCAACAACTGTTGATTTTCATTGTACATTATCATGGATACGTTATTTGAAAGAACAGTTAAAGATGTTTACCATTATTGGGGGGATTCATCTTTCGGTGTACCCACGGGAAACAATGGGTCATGCATGTATTGATTATGCTGTCATTGGGGAAGCTGAGGAAACACTGCCTGAATTGCTTGCATGTTTAAGTCAGAAAGGAGACGTACGGCACATTAAAGGAATTGCGTATCGAGATAATGGACATATTATTATTACAGAAGGACGCAATCCAGTAAAAAATTTGGATTTATATCCATTTCCAGCACGTGACCTTCTCGCCAATGATCGATATTATTCCTTTATTTCAAAAGAAAAAAAGTTTACTGCGATGTTGACGTCTCGCGGGTGTCCATTTGATTGTATATTTTGTGATTCACAGACTGTGTCATATCGTTTTCGTAGTGCACAAAGCGTTGTTGATGAAATGGAGGAATGTGTGAAGGTGTATGGTATCCAAGAAATAGATATTTTTGATGCATTGTTTTCTATCAGCATCAAAAGAGTAATGGAAATTTGTAAAGAAATCAATAAAAGAAAGTTAAAATTCAAATGGTCGTTTCGAACACGAGTAGACCTTGTGACAGAGGAAATGCTTGATGAACTTAAGCGTTCTGGTTGTATTCGAATTTATTATGGTATTGAATCAGGTGACGAGACAATTTTAAAAAACATTAATAAGCATATTGATATTGATACCATTAGAAGAGTTGTTACGTTAACGAAGAAAAAGGGAATCGATGTCTTAGGGTATTTTATGATTGGTAATATTGGCGAAACGCATGAGACAGTAAAGAAAACACTCAATCTTATGTGTGAACTTCCTTTTGATTATGTTCAAATATCTCCTGTGTTTGCCCCGCCACGTACCACATTATATAATATGATTCAACAAAGATTTCAGAAAGATTTTTGGAAGGAGTATACGTTAAATCCTTCGCGAAAGGAACAATTACCACTCTATGGTACTACCTTATCAAATGAAGAGGTAGAACGATATATTCATGTATGTTATTTCAAATTTTACTTACGAGCAAAATATATCATTAAATTTATATGCCAATTACGATCATTAAACGAACTTTTTAGATCGATACATGCATTAAAGGATATTATCGTTTCTTATTATAGGAAAAAAAATGGAAAAAAATAAAAATCATATTATCCTTTCACTTACCACGAATCATGATGCAGGAGTTGCCTGCTATATCGATAATGGGGAAGGAGTCTTTGATGCGCATAATTTACTGTACATTAATGAGGAACGATTAAACAGAGAGAAATATACGCGGAAATTTCCTCAAGAGTCACTAAAAGTTGTTAAAAAGTTTTTAAAAGTAAAAGATGGCGTTCCTTGTACTATTCTTGTGGCGTCACAGTTTACCCCCTCTTTTGTACTTAAGCTGTTTGATTTTATACCTATAAAACGTGAGAATCCTTTCAGCTATTTTCTTAATCTTTATGTTGTGTATCATCATATTGTAAAAAAATATAATGTCTTGCGACGTATGGAATGTTTATTAACCAAATTGCTTTATTCAAGAAAACTTCGTGTAAGAGCAAAAGATATATTGCTCTATGATCATCATCAGTGTCATAGTTCAGGCGCATATTATGCATCAGGTTTTAGTAATGCTTTGGTGTTTACTTTAGATATGATGGGTGATTATTTAAGTATAACGGTGAGTATAGGAAAAGAGGGGACGCAAACAAGAATTTTTGAGCAAGGGGCTTTAAATGGCATAGGAAACTTTTATGGAAAAATAACGCATTTGCTCGGATTTAAACTCCATAGGCATGAAGGAAAGGTTACCGGACTTGCTGCATATGGAAAAGTTGACGACAAGATACTCGTTAAATTAAAAGAAATATTCGCATTTGATATTAAGACAGGTGGTTTTACGTACTTAGATTATTTATTAGATTTTAAGAGAAACTATTTTGATTTTATATACCTAAAACGATTTAAAAAAGAAGATGTTGCCGCAACTGCTCAGTATTATTTTGAACGTGAAATCAGTAAGTTTGTAGATTTCTGGATTGAAAAAACACAGATAAGAAATGTTTGCCTTGCGGGTGGAATATTTGCAAATGTGAAATTAAATCAACGGATTCATGAGTCGACGGCTGTAGATAATATATTTATATTTCCCCATATGGGGGATGGGGGTCTTGCTTTTGGTGCATTGATGGATTATATAAAACCACAACCATTTACACTCAATGATGTATATTGCGGCTTGGTATTTAGTAATGAAGAAATCGAATCAATATTAATTAATAAAAAGATACCTTTTGTATTTTATGACAATATAGAAAAAAAGATAGCAGAATTGATCGCTGAGGATAAAGTTGTCGCACGATTCAATGGAAAAATGGAATTTGGTCCCCGAGCGCTCGGTAATCGTTCAATACTCTATCAAGCAACGGATAAAAATGTTAATGATTGGCTCAACGAACGATTAAAAAGAACCGAATTTATGCCTTTTGCACCGGTTGTTTTAGATCGCTATGCCCATAAATGTTTTAAGAATCTTAAGGGGGGTGAATACGCAGCAAAATTTATGACTCTAACCTTCGATTGTACAGATTATATAAAAAATATATGTCCCGGTGTTGTTCATGTTGACGGTACCGCACGACCGCAAATTCTTTCACAGAATGATAATCCTTCGTTCTATCGCATTTTGGATTATTATTACGAGTTGACCGGTATTCCCGTACTTATTAATACAAGCTTTAATATACATGAGGAGCCTATTGTCTGTACTCCTGAAGACGCACTCAGCGCATTCAGAAGAGGACATTTAGATTATCTTGCGATAGGCAATTATCTAATGAGCAAGGAAAAGCAATAGAAATTTTTTACTTTTTACTATGATGAAAGACAAAACACAAATTACACAAAGTACGTTTTTATTGTGCTGTATCTTATATCTCAGCGCTTGTCTTGTTAATTTGCTGTATTTAACACAGAGCAATTATTATCAGGCAGTTATATCTGACGTTTTACCTGGAGCGTATTATAACGCTCAGCATCATTCATTTATTGAGTTATTGAAAATTTTTCGACCACAAAGATTTTTTAATAGCGGATGCATACGAGGTCCTTTGCCATCTTTTTTATATTCTATAAGTTTCAAACTAAGTAATTTTCATAAATATACTCATTTCTTTTTAGGGATTATGCTTGGTGGCTTGTTGATTCCATTAAATTATGTAGTGCTTTTATCTATTTTTGGTAAAAAAGTTGCTTTTTTTTCTTCGATCCTTCTTATATTTTCATCACAATATATTGAACAATGCCTCGAGTTCAACACAGTGCTTCCCGGGATTATTTTTCTTATATTGGCGTTAGTGTTGCTTATAGATTGTTATACGGGGAGAGATAATCAATGGTGGAAATTATGGTTTTCAGGTCTTTTGCTGAATTGTGCTGTAATGTGTCGATTGGAGAATGCGTTATTGATCCCTTTTTTTGTTCTCTATGATGTAATGTTTGACAAGAAAAATATATTGTTTGTTAAGACGACCTATTGGTTTATTTGTATCAGTTATATTTTTACTATTGTCCTGATAAGCTTTATCGATACCGGCAATCCATTCATATTAATAGTCCAACATCATAATTTAGCTTTAGAAGCACAAAATGCACAGGTCCTTCCATTTGTAGGAGCATTTGGTCAGCTTAAAGATTTGTTTTGCATGTTAGCACCGTGGTCTTTATGGATATTGGCTATCGGTGGGGGTGCTCTTGTTGTGAGACGATACAGAAGTAAAGCATGTGTCTTCTTTTCTGCACTAAGTATTTTTTTAGGATTTTTCCTGATTAAAATCAAGATGGGGACAGTTGATTTTTATCTTTCCTATTATTTTCTATACCTTTTAATTGGTATACCATTAGCGCTGGAATGTATCAGGAGCATTGAAGGAAAATTCGTAAGAGGAATGTTTGTGAACATGTTAATTATTGTGTCGTTATTAACATGGATAAAGGGATTTCATTTCAATGTCATGAATCCAATAGGTTTAAAAAATAATCCTTTTTATGGTAAAGTAGCTTTTATCAT
Organism: Candidatus Omnitrophota bacterium; assembly: GCA_018823795.1. Classification (GTDB taxonomy): domain Bacteria; phylum Omnitrophota; class Omnitrophia; order JAHJGZ01; family JAHJGZ01; genus JAHJGZ01. The sequence continues at coordinate 4,575 of JAHJGZ010000208.1, read as the reverse complement.
TAAAGATTTGAAAGGTGTGTCCACAGAAATTCCGCTCTGTATAGCACAAGATTATCCAATGAACCAATCTATATTGTATTATTTAGGAAAAGACTTCTTTCCTGATGAAGATAAAGAACAAAGGGATCGAGAGAAAGGAAGTTTTTTTTTATTATTGACAGACAGGAACGATATTCAGAGACGAGTTAAGAATCGAGAGTGGATGTTAGTCAGAGAATATGGAGAAGGAGGGTTGTTTAAAATAGATGCTTTACAATAAAGGTTCAATTATATAACTCGGTGGCTAGTAGTATGAAAAGATATTTAAATTTTTATTTTGTAATCGCGTTATTGTTTATTTTGTGTGCGATCACAAGTAATTATATATGGCTGAATGGTGATAATTCTATTACGGGGGATGGTTCTGCGAACCTCCTTTTGTTTTCTATTACTTTTCTCAATGACTTTTTGGATATTTATAATGAAAATACGGCTTTAATAACAAAGATAATTAAAATAAAAGATTTGTTCTGTGTGCCGGGCCGATATAGTTCAATATATTATCCAAACGGCTTAAACGTAATTACATTAGTAAGTTATTTGCTTTTTGGAAAATCCCTTTTCGTTGCAAAAATGAGTTTGTTCCCCTATCTGTTTATCTTGTTTTTTTTTACATACAAAATAGGAAAAATAATATATTCGAAAACGGTAGGTTTTTGGGCCATATTTATTCTTTTTATGTATCCGATGATTTTTGAAGCATCGCGTCAATATCAATTAGACATTCCTTTGTCGGCAATGGTTGTTCTAACCATATATTTTCTTCTCAAATGTAATTATTTTCAAAATACAAAATACTCTCTATTTTTTGGATTCTCGCTAGGACTTTCAATGTTGACAAAAGGGCAAGCAATATTTTTTGTAATAGGGCCTCTTATAATCGTTGTATTTAAGACATTTATGCTTTCAGTAACAACATCAAGACATTCTTCAAAAATAAAGAAGCGCTATAATATAATATTTTCTTTTCTTATAACGATCTTTATAGCTTCATTGTGGTGGGGCAATCAAATGGGTAGCACGATAGCATTGATGAAGGAACATATCGAGAATCCGGATTTAGCACTAAATTTCAACGCTTCTTTTGTAAACAAGTATTCTTTAAAATCTATATCATACTATTTAGTAAAAATGATAAATGCATTGGGGCCTATTTTATACGGAGCAGGCCTAGCTTCAATTTTATTTTTTATTAAAAAAAAGGGATACAAACGAGAGATATTATTGAGTTGGATTATTTTTCCGTTGTTGGTCTTTAGTTTTATTTTTATGGGAAAACGGGTTCGTCATGTAATGCCATGCTTTCCCGCATTTGCTTTAATAACTGCGTGGGGGATTGATCAGATACGGCATAAGCGTATTTATTATTTTGTGGTATGTTGTCTCGTTGTTTTATGTGGGATGCAATTTTATATATGTTCATATGTGTCAAGTGGACGAATAGGTAAGAGACACGCTATTCTAAGACCGATGCATTTATTATGTAGGTGCCTTATCGATTGTGATTACGGGTACGAAACAGAGTCTCCCACTCGAGATAATCTTATGATCGATAAAGTGATTCAAATAATGCGTGAACATACCTTACCAGACAAACGTATTAATATAGGAATAGTTGATATGGCTGAGATAAGGCCTCGTGGATGGGAGTTTCTTTTTTGGTTACATATGAAAGATCGAAATATAAACGGTATTGCTTTACGAAAAACGGCACCGAAATTTTTTGAGGAATTTGAATCTTTTGAGTTTATAATATTTTATATTCCACGAAAAAAAAATTCGTCGGAAGAAAAAATATCAATTAAAGATATAATAATACAGAAGCATTGGCACCGGTTACATGAAATGCGAAAAAGTGATTATCTGCGAGACTCTCTTGATAAGTTGATAAAGGCAAAAGAACAATTTGAATTATTGGAAGTCGTTCCTGTTACTATTAAGAGTAGCGATGAGTTGTGTGAGTATCTAATATACAAAAGAAATGTATAAATTTAGAAGAAGATACAATGTATCAATCGATAAAAATGCTACCAATTTGGGAATTAATACAATTATTTATTCTATGAGAACGGGGAATGTTTAAATTAAACACACTATTCAAGCTTAGTATTGGTATTGTAAAATCGATAGGTAAAAAGTGAAAAAGAACGTCAATAAATATTATATTTTGACTATATGTTTTATTCTCTTTGCTTTAATAAGTAATTATATATGGATTAAAGGAGGCAACTCAATCAGGGGAGATTGTTCGCAAAATTGTCTTTTATTTTCCATCGAATTTTTTTATAGACTTTCAGATATAATTAATGAAAAATGTTTCACTCTGTGGGCAAAGGTGAACCAGGTAGTTTATTTATTCGGGAATCCAGTAAAGTTTTGCGGTATTTATTGGCCCAACGGTCTTAATGCAACCGCCTCCGTATTTTATTATCTTTTTGGTAAATCACTCTTCTCAGCAAAGTTAAGTTTGATGCCCTATCTTTTTATTTTATTGCTTTCCACCTATCTAATTGGCAGAAAACTATTTTCCGATTTTGTAGGGCTGTTAGCGATGTTTCTTCTTTATATGTATCCGCTTATTTTTGAAAGTTTCAGACAGTTTCAATTAGATTCTCCCTTAACAGCAATGGTTGCGTTAAGTATCTTGTTTCTTATTAAATGTAATGATTTTAAAAGCAGGAAATATAGCCTGTGGCTCGGAATTTCTTTAGGGTGGGGGATGCTCATAAAAGGGCAGGCAATATTATACATTATAGGGCCACTCTGTTTTGTTTTATATAGAGCATGCCGTCATTGTTGGGTTCATCCGTTGCGGTCAAGGCAGTTACAGAACATAGGTATATTTATGCTGCTATCTGTCATGATTGCATCACTTTGGTGGGGGCATCAAATAGGGGCAACAGTGAGTGAATTGATGAGGCATACGGTGAATCCAGATCGTAGAATGCAATTTTCGTGGTCATGGTATGAGAAATATTCATTTGAGAGTCTTTCGTATTATATGAGAGAATTACTTACTCCCCTCGGCTTACCCTTTTATATAATATTTCTTATCTCATTTCTATTTTTTTTGAAACTAAAAGTAAAACATAAAGGGATAGCGCTGTGTTGGAGTGTATTTCCATTTTTATTGTTTAGTGTTCTCATAAAAATAAAGGATGTACGTTTTTTAATGCCCGTTTTCCCTTTTATGGCAATAATAACTGCATGGGGCGTGAATGAGGTAAAAAATAAAGCAATACAATGTTTTACTTTATTTTTTATTATCGCTTTTTGCATAATACAGTACCATACGCTTTCATATTGGCCACTCCATAAACGAAACGTTTCAAAAATCTTCTTTCTTAAAATGTTTGGTACGACTTTATATGATACTTTTGGTGTTCGTACAATAGATTTTAAAATAGACGAGGTAATTAACGTTATAAGGAGAAATACTTCTGCAAAACAGTATATTGTAATGGGGGTAATAACTGCATGTGATGAAAGACCTGCTCCATGGGAAGTAGTTTATTGGTTGAAAATGAAAGATGAATTGTTAGAACCCATTCATTTAACTGAAATGCATCACAGCTTTCTTCTCAATTATGATTCGATTGATTTTATCTTATTGTGTGTTCCCTTGAATAATTCTCTGCAATTGAATAGTTCTCTGCAATGGCCAGCAGGTGAAGAATTAAGAATGTTTTTGAAGACTAAGTATTCTGATAAAATTGGCGAACTTGAGGTAGCTTTTCCTATCACTTGGAATAAAGTACTCAAATTATTAGAGAATGATAGAATAAATTTTCAATTGGTTGGAAAGATTGCGATAGAGGATTCTAAATACTTTGTGTATAAAAGAATAATGTAATATGACATTATTAATATCGTAGTAAATAATTTATTTAATTTTCTTTGTAATAGAAGAAAGGCTATGGTGAATTAACTATGCAAAAGTTCTATGGGGTTGTCACAAACGATAGTGTTGGATTTAAGAATATCACCGTTCACCGTTGCCTTATTTTTAAAGTAGGTCATTGCTAACATGAACAAAGGCTATTACCAATATTTTATATTTATACTGCTCTTTATCCTTGGTGTGCTTATATGTAATTATACGTGGTTTCAAGAGGATGACTCGATTGAGGGGAGCGGCGCACCAAATCATGTTGGATTTTCTATAGAATTTTTTTATAAGCTTTCAGATATTATTAATGAAAAAAGTCTTACCCTAGGGTCAAAGGTGAATCAGATAGTTTATTTATTGGGGAATCCAGTAAAGTTCAGCTGTGTTGAGTGGCCCAACGGTCTTAATACAACCGCCTCCGTATTTTATTATCTTTTTGGTAAATCACTCTTCTCGGCAAAGTTAAGTTTGATGCCCTATCTTATAATTTTACTGCTTTCCACCTATCTAATTGGCAGAACGCTATTTTCCGATTTCGTAGGGCTGTTAGCGATGTTTCTTCTTTATATGTATCCGCTTATTTTTGAAAGTTTCAGACAGTTTCAATTAGATTCTCCCTTAACAGCAATGGTTGCGTTAAGTATCTT
>JAHJGZ010000207.1 GCA_018823795.1 Candidatus Omnitrophota bacterium | reverse complement strand
CCGCCGCTTCAACACCGATCATCTTTACGTTGGAATTTAAAAATGGGTAAAAGAGTCCTAATGAATTACTTCCCCCGCCCACACAGGCAAGAAGGTAATCTGCTTTTTTTATTTTGTGAAATCGTAATTGCCTCTTTACTTCGTTTCCAATAATCGATTGAAAATCGCGTACCATCATCGGATACGGATGCGGCCCCACCGTTGACCCTAATAAATAATGAGTGGTGTCAACATTTGTCACCCAGTCACGGATCGCTTCGTTCGTTGCATCTTTGAGTGTCTTTGAACCGGATGAAACCGGCCGCACTTCTGCACCGAGCAGCTTCATCTTGTACACATTCGGTGCCTGCCGTTTAATGTCCTCTTCCCCCATGTACACCACACACGGAAGGCCAAAAAATTGTGCTGCCGTTGCTGAGGCAAGTCCGTGTTGACCGGCACCGGTCTCGGCAATGATCCGTTTCTTTCCTAATTTAACTGCCAAAAGCCCTTGTGCAAGGGTATTATTTATTTTGTGTGCACCGGTGTGGCAAAGATCTTCCCGCTTTAAATAAATCCGGGCACCGCCCAATTTTTTTGTTAAATTCTTCGCAAAAAAAAGCGGGGTCGGCCGTCCGGCATAGGTATGGAGAATCTCTTTTAGTTCGCGCTGAAAAGCTTTATCTTTCTTAACGCGTGCATACGCGGTCTCTAACTCACGCAATGCAAACATGAGGGTTTCAGGCACAAATTTCCCGCCAAATTCATCAAAATACCCTTTTTTATCCGGAACTTTTTTCATCTCTTTTTCTGACCCTCTGTTAGAGAATTTTATCCTCTCAAGTAATCACCGCAGACCATCACTTATTTTTTAGCTTTCTCTAACGGTGTGAATACCTTACGAATAAGTTTTATTGTACCAAAAAAACGTGGTAAATGTAACATATTTAACTGTCTCAGTCAAGGGGTATACCCCTTGACCTTCATCTTTGATGCACCTATGATACAGTCTTCTATGCACCTTTCGAGAAAAAATCAATGCAATCAATAATGTATCAAGTGTAACGCAGAAAAATTATCAGATCGAATTATTCTTGAAGGAGCTTCGCGATCCCTTTCAAAAAAAGTAAGATAAAAAAACCCGCATTTCTGCGGGCTTTTTTATGTGATGGAAATTTTTCGCGAGTGGTGAGTGGTGGTGATTAGGTATTGCGGCCCCGGAACTTTCCCCCGTTATTTGCCCCGTTCTTTATTCTTTATTTAGGCAACATATTGGACAATAACCGGCTGCGGTTCAGCCTGCACATACGGATTATCTTGCCTGCAGGTGGCAGCAATAAACGCATTAACGCTCATGCCAATGTTTCCGGCATTGTGCTCCGCAATAAAGAGGGCACCTTCAGTCCTCGTTCCGATACATTCTCCCCCGGTCCCGGAACCTTGTTCCGCTTCGGCAATCGGGTCGGAAAAAATGTCAAGGGGCATACTATCCGCATTATACCCGTCATCTGCCACAGGCTCTTTACTCTTGTCTATCTGAGGATCGGAAGGCATCTCAACCGTCATGTCCTCACGAACATACGGCACCCCTTCATCCTGCACCTCCACACCCGATGAAAGCGAAGCGTTATCAGTATCCTCCCCGCCGTCACCTGCCGTCATACTGTATGCATCATAGTAACTACGCGCTTCGGGTGATATCAAAACGGTATCCTGATACTCAGAGTTTGCTGTATTGAGGGCGTGCAAGAAAGAAGATGATTTCGGATCTGTGTTAGATGCAGTTTCTTCAGCAACGTTTCGGTTGCCGCTATACTGATACCATACCCGCTGCCGAGCGGCTTCGAGGTTATAACGTGAGTAATGGAGTAACGTATTTATGTTCATAGAAAGACTAATCCTTAGTACATACTATCGAACAAAACAACAAAAAACTTTAGCTGCACTGACTGGCAGCATCTCAATCAGAAAAGATACACCTTCCATGGTGCGCATAATTATACTTCTTTTCCGTATCACCTGTCGACTATTTTCTGTAAGTACACTTCTGGGGACACATTACTTATCTCAATTAAGTATTGCGTCCCTGGAATTCTTTAACTGATCACGTTATTAAAGGTGGGTGCCTGCCCCGTTTCCGCCGATGGCGGATTTACGGGGACCTCTTTATCCATGTTAGTCGGCAGTATCGAAACCAAATTCCTTCTTGATTTTTATCTTAGCAGAAATAAAATCTTTGTGCACAACCATCAATAAGCCGGATATTTTTCGTATCGTTTCAATCTCATTATTATCTAGATCTTTGTCTACACAGGCAACACGAAAAAGATTTTCTATGATTGATATTTTAATGTCACAAGATAGATCTTTGCTTATCTCGTGAGTGAAACGGTACAGGTCGATTCTTTCTCGCGCCGCTTCTTTGATCGAAGCTAAAACAGTCGGTATATCTTCGTTTGATATGTTGCTCTGAGCAATAAGGACTTCTTTGATTTTTTCCTCTTCCTCCGGCAGGAACGTCTCATCGGTTTCCGCGATGACCCAGAGCAATACCCCTAAAGCGATCTTATCGTCAATATCTTTTACTTTCGTCTCATCCGCTTTATCTTTCCAAACAGACGAAATTACCTTTTTCCTGAATTGGTCTAAAAATCCGGCCATATATGTGCTCCTTTTTTTTCGCGTTTATTCTAACCGGCAGGCTACGAGGGTAGAATCTTACCCCTACACCCCCGTATTGTCAAATAGTAAAGGTCTCGTCGTCTTCAAGGGTTTTAACATTCTCGAATAAGTCGTGAAAGCGATCACCATGAAACGTATGTATAGGAATTAACACGGTAGGATCGATTGCATGAGCAAATGCCTGTAAATCATCAAGCGGAGCATGGCCGCTCGTATGTACCTGCTCTATCGCTATGCCTTTCTCCGCACAGTATTTCTTGAACGTCTCTGATAAATACCCTTCCCACATCGAATATATGATAGTCGCACCCTTTGGTTTTGTTAGCTTTTTGATGATAGAGGGAAACACAGAATTGTCACGTGCCAGCATAAGGATCTTGTCCTTCTTGCGATCGATCTCGAACATATCGATCTTCCTGCGATTATAGGTGTAGAGCAGATCCCTGTAGCCATGTTTCACCATAGCATCGGCATGTGATGCCAGGAATTTCACGCGTACGTTCTTCCAGTTAAATTGTGGAATATGTTCCGATACCGTCCGCAATTTATCCAGAATAAAAGCGGTATAAATATCAATAACAAAAATAGAATGTGTTCTACGGCATGCTTTATAGGCAGAAACTATTCTGTCGATATTCTGGGATGAAGCAAACAGAAATGTAATAGTGTCACTCACCTTTAAAATCTCCTCTATCCTTTTCTGCACTTCATTTTCATTCTCATAGCGTTGTTTCGATCTGCCCAACATCGAACCTTCCATGATGAGACAGTCTATATCCTCAGGTGGATGCTCTGTCATCCTTTCAAACAATACCCCTTTCCTTCCGTGCCCCCTGAAATCACCGGAATAAAAGACCCTTTTCCCATCAGCCTCTATGAGAAAAGCAAGCGCATCAAAAGCAGAATGATCGACCAAATGGGGCGTTATAACAAAATCCCCGATCGTTAATTTTCTTTTCTTATGCATCACTGTTACATTAAGCCCGCCGGCCTTAAACGGTATGAAAATATCGGACACATCGATCAATTGTTTTGCCCCCTCGCTCAGATAAATGGGAATATCAGGATTCACGTATTTCAAAAAACCGTAATGATCCAAGTGGGAATGTGATAAGAGGATCGCATCTATGCCCTTCTGGTCATTTTTATAAAGTCCCTGTATATCCGGCAGGATTTTTGATTTTCGAAGATCTTCTATTGACTTGTGATTCAGAAGTTTTATATCAAATGAATGCTTTTGTGGAGTAACGAGAGGAATTCCAAAATCAATTAACAGACGGGTATTATTGGTTCTTAGCTCGACACAGCTCCCGCCGATTTCTTGTGTGCCGCGGTGGATTGTTAGGTTCATGTTTTTGTAACTTCATTCCATAGAGTCGTTATATCGACGTTGCGAGGATTGCCTATGGCATAAGGAGTGATCCCATTATCTTTAAGCTGTGGTACAATTTTTTTATCTAAATCCCATTTCTTTTGATACGCATCAAACCCAAAAATATACAAACCGGTTCTCTGCAAGACGCCCGTCGGACATGCAATCTTAATGCCGAACAAATCATTCATGCAACAGATATACTTTTTATATCCCGGCAGTATATCTGCATGTTGTTTGCTATCGATTTGTCTATTATATTTTTTAATCTGAGATACCACGCGAGGTGTTGTTTTTGACCTTATTTCTTTATTAGAATAAAGTTTCGCTTCAACAAACTTTAACTTTTTGGTTTTTTTATTATATAAGAGAACATCCACCCTGTCCTGGTTTTTACTCTCTCCCTGGGATTCAAAAGATATTTCAATATCGAGCACAACAATGTTTTCTTTGCTTCGGGCGAAAGAATACTTATACAAAGAAGACAGCCCCGCTGCTTCACTTCCTTTCGAGTACAGCTTGCAGTTTGTCTTGATCTTATTATAGTCCTCTTTAAAACTCTTAAGAAGTGCCTGGCCATTCCCCAAAAATGATTTTTCCGATACGTAGTTCTCAGTAGCATCGCCTGGCGTTGTAGCAAATTTAATATGCGTCTTAAATTCACCATCATAGCGGAATAAAAGCTGTCCTTCATAGTAGAAACACATGTATCCATTTCGAATCGCTGGAAACACGTTCCCGCGATTTATGTCCGGCAGTAGGCAATCATTAAACAGCAATTCTTTTTTTAAATTCTCGTCTGACTCAAATTTTCGCTGAAACATAATCTGGCCTTCCTTTCTATATTAGCTTATCAATTCAACTATCTTTTTTGAATTCCTTCCCACATTCCGGACACACAACCTTGTCATCAAAAAACAAGCTGCTCGAAACATCAGCTCCGCAGTGAGAACATTCGACCACGTCTGTTCCCATGCTAAAGTCGAATTCTAAAAACTCATCTAATAAATCGGTCACGGCTATACTCTCACTTATGCGGTTAGAAGTTTTAGATCAAACTTATCTGAAACCTGCTTTATTTCAGAGCTTGTTGCCTGAGAATTTACTTCGATAACTTTTATTACATCATCCGGTATATATGGTGCTATTTTGGAAAAATCGAGGTCCCCGGTAAAAGGAACGAGGTGATCAGTAATACCACGGACGTCATGTATGTGTATTCCGATCATACGGTTTGAGTATGCTTTTAGAAACTCAACGTGCGATGCCATGCCGAGTCTTTCGCTTACTTCACCGTGGCCGGTATCATGCCAGTAATAAAGCCCGTGGTCACCGAAAAGGTTTAAAAAATAGGCTATTTCATCAAAATTAGGGATCTCTTCAGGATAGCAGCGTGTTTCAAGGCCGATCTTTACGCGTGTATTAAAAGCATAATCAAGAATTTCTTTCAAACTCTTTTCTGCCGCTTCTAAGTGCGGCAGCTTTTTGTCAGCACGCTCTATTAAGAATTCCCGCTTTAAATCCCTGAATTCTCTCGAGTCTCTTTTACCTGCTGCATAGAGCCCGGTCATTTCCCATCCATATTCTTTTTCTAGCTCAACCGTTCCGGCATGAAGAACAACAACTTCGGCGGAAAGCCTTTTTGCTGTATCGATAGTTCGTTTTGTGTACTCCACCGCATTCCGGCATTCATCTTCTTTCAAGGATGACAAACGATAGTAATCAGAAGTGCTTCTGTCTAACCGGGGCTTTGATGGGAGCGGACAAAAATTATGAACGCTTACGACTTTGATATCAAAGATATCTAACGACACGATCAATTCTTCCAGTCTTTCGGAACTAAGGTGATGGCTCAATTCGATCCTGTCAAAACCATTGGCTTTGATCTCTGCAAGCATCTGCCTTGCACCAGGCTGGGTTTCAACATTCCACGACGTAGAAAGGGCAACCGAGTTATAGATATTTTTTTGCATGTTCCAATCTGAGTTTGTATTTCAAAGCTTCTCTTTTATCTTTTTTTTCTTTCATTAATTTTATTTTTTCAAAACTCCGAAATTCTGGACCATGAAAACTGTCAGCTAAATCACATAATCTCCCATTTTTTACATACTCCTTCGAAAGGAAGCGTAACACTTTTCTGTACTTATAAAAATCTTTTATATCTAGTGCAAATAAGGTGTGAGGCACATACTTCTTCTGCCCGTGTTGTTCACGTGTGTATCTCTTGTCTACAAGCTTCAGCTGTTTCCCATTGGTATAAATCCCGAACTTCACATTTGCCGCTTTTAAATATTTAAAAAGCTGTGTTCCTTTGCCTATTTTTTTTTGCAATGGCTTTACTTCAACAAAAATTGTTTGTTTTTTAGGAGAGGGTGAATACAATACGATATCGACCGCGCCTATTTTTTTTGAGCCCTTTTTCACCGTGTATTCAAAGTCCATTTCTTGGTATAGCGACCCCCAGCCGAGCATTTCAAAAAAAGGAATGACAAATTTCACAATCGTATTCTGCTCTTTATCAAATTTATTCTTCTTAATGATCTCTCTGTCCCATTTCTTGATTCTCGCGACATACCGTTTTAACTGCCTATTAAAACCCTTGTTCTTCATGTTGCCCCCTCCCTATTTATTTGCATAGTTTCTTCAATGCATCTACAATCCAGATCATTCCTTCAGTATCCAGCCCACAATACTCTTCTAGGTCATTACGGAGTTTTATAAGTGCATCTCCCGTTATCAAGCCCTTAACGACATTCTCAAAGGAACAGCTAGCCATACCTCCATCGGCGATCGCAAGATTGTCATAGCGTATACCGGTCAGCACCGGCAATACTACCTTGATAGAATACCTTCCACACTGATCAGGATGATGGTAATCGAATTGACGGAATGGAACAATAAGATCGACTATTCGACTGATCACCGACTGTGTCCATTCCGCATCCCCGGTAATATCCGCAAGTTCTGTAAGCCGCGCTTCTTCAAAACCTTTATGATACACAATAACGGTACCATTATCGCCAAGCACACTTTTAAGAGATTTATAAAATTCCATTCTTGGATCGGCATCTCCTTGAGCAAGATATGATATATGTTCAGGGTGATCCCCCTCTTTTCGTATGATATGCAATGAATACTGAAATGGTATCTGCTGTGCAGGCCTTGAATTATCAAATAGAGGAATTATCGGGAAAATAGTCTCAAAATCCATGTAATAAAGCGGATATTTAAGTGTATCAAGAAAGTTTTTTATTCGATCTTTATGTATATGCGGCTTCTCATTCGCAATACACCATTTCTGGATCTCCTGATTATCGGTAAGCCTTACATCGGCAGGAATATCAGTAATAACACGTATATTCTTGTGATAAAGATCATATCTTTTTTCGTTATGCGCTTTAAATAGCTGGAAGATGCTTCCTTTCTCAATGTGAGGCCCGCATTCACACATAAGAGCACATGCATACGGTTTAAGACAATGTGTACTGATACATCCATCTGGACAAGCTTTCTTATCAATATATAGAAGAAGCTCTTCAATTCTCTCTTCTATCCCTTCTGAATATTCCTCTACCAGATCGGATATATCTTCAATATGAAAAAATTGCTCAACATCAATATCTCCCTGCCGCACATACTGATTATTAACATGCATAAGACATGCCCGGCGGATCTTTATCCCTGCTTTCACGTAGCAATGTTTCTGAAATGCTACATCAGCAATATACACATCTTTTACGCTTGTCGAACTCTTAACCTCAACAATATCCCAGGCGTCCTCTTCAACCGGCACCAAAATATCCGCACGTGAAAAAAGCCTGCCGGACTGAACGCCTGCTTCATAGATTATCTTCCGATCAGCAAGTAGCTTTTTCGTTGCCTCTTTATTGCCGGCATAATCATCTTCAGGCACATCGACCCCGCCAGGGAATCTTTTTTTGGCTAATTTGCCGACTTCATTGCCGGCATCGAATATTTTCTGTAGATCAGGACTCGGCGCAGGAATCCGCTTTTTATCATTGACTAAAACCCATAAAAGTTTAGAACATTGCAGCCCACTGATAAATTTTGATTTTGTAAGAGTTTTGGCTGGCATATAATCTATTTACCTTTCTATCTATTGTATCATCTATAACTCTGACTGCGTAGGTCAGAGTAGGTTTTTTCTCCCTAGTCTCTCGCCACCAATGCGCCTAAGACCCTCTTCCACCGCATAGGTGGAACCTCTTCCACCTACGCGGTGGTACATACAATTTCCTGTAATAACAACGTCTTATCTTATGCTGCTTTATCCTTATACGTATCGGTATAAAGAACACCGAAGTGCAGTATATTCAAATTACCATACGCCCCGCCACGTAAAATGTTGGGAAGAAGCAACAGCATATCAATCTGACCTTTAGCCCTCAGATCGTCTGGATTCTTCTCTAAATGTTGCTTAATAATATTAATCAGCCGCCATCTTACTGCATTGTATTCTTTATTCGGTATATTTGACATATTTGACATACCGTGATGGAAACTCTGAGTGGTTGTCCGCCAGCGATAAAACACGTCAGAAAAAACCGGGGAATATTTTCCTCCGTCAAGAATACCTGCAAGCAGCCCCAGGGCTTCCTCTCTGGTTTTCTCGACTTCTTCAAAATCCGTATCTACCGTAAGCATACAATCTGTCATTCTCATGATAATACAATCTTCGATGAGTGTGTCTTCATATTTCTGACGTAATTCCTTGAGCATTTCATATGCTTTTACACCTTGTTTCTCATCAAGTAAAGTAATTGCATCACGATAGACTGTCTTGTCGTCATCCTGCCATGATAAAGTATCTACATAATCGAAATCAGCAGGAACATTGCTTTCTTCTTTATATTTTTTTATCATTTCCCCGAATTTTTTCCTTAGTTCAT
>JAHJGZ010000227.1 GCA_018823795.1 Candidatus Omnitrophota bacterium | reverse complement strand
TACCTGGGGACCCGGCTGCAAAAATGGGTGCCCGTGACGGTCGTCAAGGGGGTGCTCGGCGTGGCGCTGCTCTTTATCGCCGGGCGCTACGTCCTACCGCTCGTATTCGGGTAGATTTTGGTGCGGCTGGTACCCGGCGCGTGCATTGCCCCACCTCGCCCGACTCATCCGTTGCGCACGTGGTCCAGGCACACGGCGAGGAGGGTTGTCACGTGCTCGTCGTCGAGCTGAAAGATGTTCAGGCTGTCGCCCGCCAGGTCGGCGCACGGCCGAAACGCCCAGGTGAACCGCACGCCGGGTATGTCAGGCAGCGAGGTTGGCAGCAGCGCTTGCTGGACATTGGCGGCGGAGCAGAGGTCATCCTTTATCTGCTGGTAGGTCTTTTCCAGCTCCTTGTTGGCGCATTCGAGCTGGGTGTTCTGAAGCTCGAGGTTGTGCTCCAGTGCAACGATGTGGTCAAACGCCCGCTTGAGCGACAGTTGCGTCCGTAGCCGGGCGACCACGACCGGCAGGTCCAGCGGCTTGGTGACGTAATCGTTCGCGCCGCCTTCCAACGCCCGCACCACGTGGTCACGCTCGCCCAGCCCGGTCACCATGATGATCGGCAGCTCGCTGCGCCCTTGAAAGTGGCGCAGTCGGCGGAGCACCTCGAAGCCGTCGATCCCCGGCATGGTGATGTCGAGCAGGACGAGGTCGAACTCATTGTCTTGCGCGAGCTCGAGCGCGCGTTTGCCGTCTTCGGCAAGCGTGACCGTGTAGCCGCGCGGGCTCAGCAGGTCCAACAACGCTTCGCGGTTTGCGGGATCGTCGTCGACGATGAGTAGCCGGGCCGAGTCGCATTCCATTGCAGGTGAGAACCTCCTGTCCGCACCATACTCGATCGGCGGCGCCGGTCAATGGCTGTGAGTGCGTCACCAAGTTGGCGAGCGGGGGAGCCTGTTTTCGTCGGGGTTATTGATATCGCGCCCGCGCAGCTTTTGCGCGCCGGCAGTCCGCGGTGGGTGCCGGCGCGCTTCGCGCACCGCCCCGCGGCTCTTTGGCGCGTGCTCCTCCGTGCCCGTCCCGGCTGCTTGCTCGGCTCGGTGGTCAGGCGCGCTCGGCTGCGTCCTCGTCTCGTGCGCGGAGTTCTTCCAACGCGTGCTGGTCCCCGGCGCGGATGCGCTCCAGTTGGGCGAGAAAGGCCGTGGCTCGGGCTTTCTGCTCGTGCTGATTGCGCACGGCCTGCGTAAGGTGGCGTTGACCCTTGATGTCCGAGTTCTGTAAGGAGTCGGCCCAGGCGCGGAGTTGACGGGAGATCGATTCGCCGAGAGATCTCAAATTTGAAATCTCAGATTTGAGATGCTGAAAGTACGGCATTCGGTCGAGCAGGTGCAGCATCGAGCGAACCTCGCCCGCCGAGCCACGCGCGATGTAGAGGAACGTGAGCAGTTCCTGCGTCGTCCCGCGCTCGAAACCCTCGGCAACGTTGTTGCTGACGGACGTTGCCGCGCGCTGGAGCTGGTTTCGCAGGTCGCCTTTGTGATTGAAGCTGCGATCCTCCACGAGGGCGAACACACGCTCGGCAAGCTGGATGCCGGCTTTCCACACGGGGAGGTCTTCGAAGCGCTTGTAGGTCATGACGTGGCCCCTTCCGGATTTGAAATCTCAGATCTGACATTTCAGATTTCAAATCTCAGACTTCAGATCTCAGATCTCAGATTTCAGATTTCAGTTCTCCGATTTCACAGGTCCCGGGTCGTGCATCCAGCAGAAACCTCTGAACGCGCACGCCCTCAATGCGGGGATCCTAACATAATCCGTACACGTTGTCAAGTCCTTCCCCGTTACCACGCGGAGCTAGCCGGTCAACGCTCTGCCTGTCCTCACCGCACAGAGCTCGGGCCGGTCGACTTTACCGAACAGGCCGTTGCGCATTCTGAACATAGGCCGCTGGTGTAGCGGGCAGGCAATCGTAGACTCGCCGTAGGTGCTTTCTGCATCGACCGACGGTCAGAACTCCGCGCCGTCCGCGCGCCACTTGTCCAGTTCGCAGGTGCGATCGAAGCATGTCTCCATTCCAGCAAGGCGCAGTTCTTCGTCGTCC
>JAHJGZ010000206.1 GCA_018823795.1 Candidatus Omnitrophota bacterium | reverse complement strand
TAATAAAATGGCGGATGATAATCTTTTATAACGCGATCTAAAAAGTATACAGGGACTGAAGCCCCATACGATTCAGCCTTTATACATTGATACTCAAAAGAATAGCCATCCGTATAATATTCATCATACCATAAATCATATTTATTGATGGTATAAAGTCGTAAGCCGAGAGCACTAATAAAAATTATAAAAATCATTATAATAGTACCTTTATCAAATTTATCATTCACCATCTTCAATTCCCGTTTAGTGACATTTAAGCAATTTGAAAATTGTATTATTGGAAATGGGGCAACGCGTATGCCTTCTAAAGTCAAACCTCAAGGAGTTACCACATTCACACGTTCACAGCTTCTTCATATAACATCGTCAATAATCGCTGTTATATAGCATATATATTTTATATATGCACCTATTATTATTTAAAAAACAAGCATTTATTTTTTTTTATTATAACATTGATTATTAAACAGCTTCCACGGTTTGATAAACCCCCATGCTTTTGTTCATTAAAAAATATTATTGTGAAACGTCTTACGTAAACTATCTAGAGCATTACCATATGATATGAGTTGATTTAACGGTAACGTTAATCTCGAAATTGAAAAGGTAGTTCATGATTATAATACTGATTTCCCACATCAGAGCTTGAATAACATGACGCCTTCTCAGTATCACGAAACCTGTATTAACCTGCCTGCCGGACAGTCTGGCAAAGAGCCGGTTCTAACAAATTTTTCCCTTGTTTAATGGGGAGTATTACAGAAGTGTGTAGATTTTAATAGACAGTCATTAGGGAAAACAATAGCCTTTTTTAAAGAATATTCGCTACGATTTCTGCGGTATATCGAAAAGGGATTTATCAATATCTACATTCACCTCACGGGATATGCTTTTCCATGTGAATTCCCTTTTTCGCTGTCCATCGGCATAAGTATAAAAACAAAATTTAGCTACGGTCGGAAACCACACCCCTTTTATATTTTCAAACTCAGTAAAATTATTTTCAACCCTCTTGCGCCACTGACCAGGGGAAAGCTTTATAAAAAATTCTATTTTTTTCCATGTAAAAGATTTATAATCTAAATAACCTGTAATTTTAACTTCATCTTGTATTAAAAAACTCGCCTTAAAACATTTATTCCATCTCCATACACCAAAGCCACTTTCCTCGGTTAATAAAACCATGTCGGGCCGTTCTGTAGCTAATGCATTATAGAGTGTCATATTCATACCGCTCTGCATCATAAATTTTTTATTGAAATATTTAGCATTTTTATTCCTGATAAAAAGCAATTTCTCTCCCCCACTTATGACTTCCTCTTCACCCCTCCACTGATCAGGGAATAGTACGTATAGTAATTTCTTTTCAACAATTTTTGATGTTTTATCTAAAACGGCTGATGCAGCCTTTAAACTCTGTACCTCATTAATAAGTATATTATTTGTTTCGGCAGCTTTTTCTCTAACCTTTTGTAAAGAAGATACGCTTGAAAAAAACACCCCATTCCACAGCAAAAACCCTATCAACCAAATAATACCTACCATTAATATATACATACATACCTTTTTCATAAGACCTCATTTCTTTTATTTAAATAAATCCCTTCACTTTTATCAATTATCATACATGCCTGTATGAATATATCATATACGCTTTTATATATAATTTTCAACATATCCTTACATAATTATTTATATTGAGCAAGCTTTTATGTAAGTCAAGAGCTACCCATAAGTTACCAATCGCATTTTAATTGAGCTGGCTAAATTTTGCTTGAAATGATCTGCTACAGCATTAACAGTCCGCACATAATCATCCCTTTGTCTTTGTAAAAACTCGCGCTCTTTATCGCCGCAATCATTATTGAGAAAAGCACCAATTAACACCTTAGGGAAATAATCAAACTTGGTTAGCCGAGCACCTATCGCATTGCGTACTGGTAGATTATCCAAAAACATCGCTTCTTGTACAAATAGGTCCAAAGCTGTACAGCTAGCGTTCATGCAAAAACTCCAATATCTTTGTGATACTAATTTCCTTTGAAATTGTCGCGACTTCCACACCTCTTTAATACTTTTTTGTTACAATCAACCTATTCAGGTATAAACGCATTACTACAACAAGCGCTGATTGACGCCTGTTCATCGGAAGCCGGAAATATTTGCATAGCATAATAACACTGATAACGATAGGCGAATGTGTAATGGCTCATAGATACAATTCTTTTAAGTGGTATTTAAGGTCAATACTGTTTTTTTACTGCCTTTATAGTGGTATATATTTCAAAATTTAAAACAATCCCATAAAACTTCGCCGTCACTTTTGTGTGTTTTTACATCCATAATATGGGCGACAGTAGCAAATAAATCTATTTGATAAACGGGGCGATTGATAGTCTCATTTTCCTTAACACGAGGGCCGAAAATATATATCCAGCTATGATCGTTCTCGCGATATTGTGTATGATGCATATAATATAAGTTTCTAATATGGTCCGGGCCCACAAGAAAATATGTACGATTTTTATAATACGGATCTTCTTGTATCATATTCCATATATCAAAAATTTCTTTATCAGCCTCCTTTAACGCAACGCTATACCTTCCAAATGTTCCGTAATGGGCACAGTCTGTACTATTCAGAGCAAAATGAACAAGCTTCGGTTTATAACGATACATAATTCTCTTTACTATTTTGTATTGTAAAACACTTTGACTATCCCAAAATGCCCATGTGCAAATATTTTTGGCATTAACATAAGATTCATCTTCCCCGCGTTCCTCTCTTGTTAAGAGCATTTTCCCTGCTTGACTTATTCCATTGCCCGGGCTGTAATAACATGGAAACGTATTCGCCCGATACATTTTTGTTTTACAATAGCTAGCAGCCTTTGTCCAATATCCAATTGCCCACGTCTTAGTCGCAGGCAAAGCATACTGCTTTCTAACATATTGAAAAAGAGACGGCACTGTTAGACCAACTGTTGGTGAATAAAAATATGCTTGTTTGCCGCTAATAATAGACCGATATGTTGGATCATGAAAATGATAATTGGGATCTTTAACATGAGTATACAATACTCCTTCTTTACACATCACACCAAATATGTTACTCATATATTGAAAATATCTATCGATAATACTTTCTGCAGCACGAACTCCAGCTAACGTTACAATAATGACATTTGGATTTTTTTCATAACCGTCCTTCCCACAGCGTTTTGGTGCAAATAAGGTAAACCGCGGAAAAGAAAAACGCAAAAGGGATCTTTTCCTTCTATCTTTCATTATAAAACGTTCCGTCCTTTTTCGCGTATATATAATTGTTATTAATATTAT
>JAHJGZ010000205.1 GCA_018823795.1 Candidatus Omnitrophota bacterium | reverse complement strand
TGTATTGCGAGGCCAGTTTGATTTCCGGTAAATTCAATCCTTAATATTTTACCGCTATGGTCGTGACAGCTATTATGGAAAGCATGTGGACTTTTCATTTTTACCTGTATCCTCATATTTTTAAAATAATCGAGGTCTTCTATCGTAATTGCCGACTTAAGATCTAAATATTCAACAAATATTCCACATCTGCTTATATTCGTGACAATTGCCGTAGACTCGATAGCCGCGTTCTGATTATCAGTAAACGTCAGTTCAACATCGAGAGCAGTTTTTATTCGCGTATATTCTCTTCGTTCTGTAAATTGAATGATTTTGTCTCGCTCAACTAATTCACGGCCAAACAAGCTTACTATTTCTTTCTGAGAGTTACACGCATTAAGCTTATTTTCCTTATATCCTTTCGTAAATTGATCTAAAAGATCTTGCGAGCCAAAATAAACTGCTGTTTTTTTAGGGAATGACAATGCAGCGAGTAGTCTGTGTGGTTTACTGGTCGCAATATTTTGTATTGGCCGAATATTGAGTATTACGTTTTTGAAAGCGCATTCTTTTATGTAACACTCCATATATGATTTAATTCCCTCAATCCATTCATCGCCAAGTGTACCAAATATATCAAATATGTTAACTTTTCCAATTACGCGCCGCGACACCTTTGCCATTTCCATGATAAGCCTCCTCGAGCTAAATGCGTTTCCGCATTTTATTAAGTTTATATATATTATTATGCGTTTCTTCGTTTATATATCCGGTCATTATTTTATGAACGCCATTACCATCACTCGTGCCATTTAAACTTCTCTCTTTACCCCTTTTTTTCCAGCTTAAAAAGCAATGTTTCATTGCGTCCTCCTCGTATGGCTATTGTCTCTATTTTATAAAAAAATTAAAATTAGGATCGAGTATTTCTAGTTCAATAACTTTTCTTTCAAGAATGCTTTTATTAATAAAACACTTATCATTTAAGTAGTCATGGTATGAATCAAGAAAACCGTCCTGTTTCTTCTTTATTTCTTTTTTGTGATTTTCCTCATAATCGCGTGCTATTGTGCTATCATCACCATACGATATTTTTTTGTTGAAAGTAAAATCATCTTTAAGCATAGAGACCTCCTTTTTTCAACAATTAAAAAGTTAGACTAATTTTAGGTCCGCCATGTTTCGTATCACGAATATGTTGACTGGTCGTATGCATCTCTACCTCATCATGGGTAACCGATGCCTTATTGTTGAGCAAGAGCGATTCAGTATTATCCTTTATCGCCTCCATCGGTTTAATGAGAAGCACATGACCAATGTAATCAATTTTTCTCATTTCCTTTACAACTGTGCCACTTTTTTGCGCAAAGATCGACTGATTAATATCGAGCTGTGTTTTTGTTTCATAAGCAAAAAGGTCAATCGTTGTAAGTATAAGAAGGCACATAATAACAATACCTAATCGCACTATTTTTTTATAATTATTATAATCTCTCAACGTCATACCCATTTCACTAACCTCCTCCTCCTTGTAGTATCTCTTACATAAAAAAACCCCACGCCATTACATGGGTGGGGTTACATACGGCTATTTACCGTTTACGCAATTTGGCAGTTCAGCCGCCCTTTTGTTACATGCTGTAACAATGAGGGCCTGTAACATTGTGTCCCACCCTTTCGGATAATGGTTTACCCTTTACAAAAGCCTCGTATTCATATTTCGTATTAAAGAACAGTAACTACACAGATAAAAAATCAATAATTATCTGCTTGTCTTCTCTTGCTATTTTATAAAATTCTATACCAAGCCCAAGTTGCTCACCAGTTATAATGGTGCGCAATACTTTGCCTGATGCATAAATATAATCATGGTGCGGCAACTTTATTTTTAATTCCAGCATCTTCAAATCATACGGATCTAATCTTTTGTTTACCGTATCAACGGTTTCAAGGTCTAGATACTCTGCAAAAAGGCCACCCTCACTTAAATCAGTAACGATTGCCTTAAAAACAATCATTTGCTCGTGACTATCGTTGTAATAAAATTCGAGCGGTATTGCCGTATTTAAACGGGAATAATTTCTTTTTTCAATAAACGGAGGATTATTATTTTCAACGAACTCCTTACCGAAGAAAGAAATAATCCCATTTTCATCATCGAATACCTTTATATTGTTCAATACGTTTAGTCTTGAGAACATCTCCATGACCGATATTTTTCCGCTTATCAGTGCATTCCGAGAATTTTCATGCAAATTTTCCGATATTGCCTTCACCCCCAAACTGTCTACTGTTTGGAGTTCTTTAATATTGATTATCAAGTTCTTGATATTTTCGCTGAGCAATTGCGCGATACTCTCCTTGGCCTTTAATGCCCAGGGACCGACTAATTCACCTTTAATATCTATAATAACGACTGATCCGATTCGTCTTCTGGTTATTTGTGGTAATTGCTGCTTCATTATCTCATTTTCCTTTTGTTTGAAGCCTAGTAGGATGGGTCATTTCCTACTAGGCCTCGTTTTTTTCTTACCGATTGATAGCCGGGTAAGATCATCATTTATAATACAAGTGCCATGCCAAGTTTGTTGATATTAATCCTAACTGACGTATCATTTTTATTTACAGTATGTTATAGAATGCAATTGCTTTTTTCGGTCGCCATTTCTAAAAATTGTCAATCACCGATTTGTAACAATATTGTTACAAATCGACCGCAATTAAAACCATTTTTTCTTATAACCTCTTTATTGAACAAATTTTACAATTATATAATTGTTTGTAATACGGGATTTCATCACTGTAACATAAATATGACAGTACCCAGCTTTACTAAGTACTGTCATAACATATAGAAGAAAAAACTATTTTGGTGTAGTAATCTTATATCGTGCAATTTTTCTCATTAAATCACCACGTGATACTTTTAGCAATTTGGCACACTCTGTTTTGTTCCAATTAGTCCTTTGCAGCCCCTCGATTATGATACGCATTTCTAATTTCTCTATTGCCTGTTTCTTTATTTCATTGAGCCCAACCCCTTTATCTATGAACAAATCTTCATGAGACTGTTCATTCTCTAAAATTTCTTGTGACAATATATCTTTTTCAATAATTCCATCATGGTGAAATATGGTGGCACGCTCAAT
>JAHJGZ010000204.1 GCA_018823795.1 Candidatus Omnitrophota bacterium | reverse complement strand
TTGACGGGAAGAAAAAACCGTTTGTTATTGTTATTCCTCCTCCTAACGTTACCGGTATTTTACATATGGGGCATGGTCTCAATAATGCAATTCAAGATATTCTTATTCGGTGGCAGCGCATGAAAGGTGTTCCAACATTATGGGTACCAGGAACTGACCATGCTGGCATTGCAACGCAAAATGTAGTTGAAAAAAAATTACATCAAGACAATAAAACACGGCATCATTTTGGGAGACAGGCATTTATTAAAGAAGTATGGAAATGGAAAGAAGAGCATGGTTCTACTATTATTCGGCAACTGAAACGGCTTGGCTCATCCTGCGATTGGTCGCGAGAACGTTTTACCATGGACGAAGGATTATCAAAAGCCGTACAGGAAGTATTTATCAGGTTACATAAAAAAGGGTTAATTTATCAAGGGAATTATTTAGTCAATTGGTGTCCACGATGTCATACTGCATTAAGCGATGAAGAAGCTGCACATAAGGATATCGAAGGGAAGCTCTACTACCTGAAATACCCTCTTGGTAAGGATTATCCAGAGGTTATGCTGGATAGCGCTATGGAAGGTCAGGATTATATCGTTGTTGCAACGACACGGCCTGAGACTATGCTTGGTGATACTGCCGTTGCTATTAATCCAAAAGATGATCGGCATAAACATCTTTTACGGAAAGTTGTTATGCTTCCTCTTGTAAATCGTCCCCTAAAAGTTATACAAGATACATTTGTTGATCCTGAATTTGGTACGGGCATTGTAAAAGTTACTCCAGCACATGACCCTAATGATTTTGAAATGGGACGACGACATAACTTAGAAGAGGTAAATGTTCTTAATGTTGATGGGACCATTAATGAAAATGGGACTCCGGAATATAGAGGACTTGATCGTTTTGATGCACGCAAAAAAATCGTTGAAGATTTGAAAAGAAAAAATCTTTTTATTAAAGACATACCACATCACCACGCAGTCGGTCATTGCTACCGTTGTGATACGATTATTGAGCCATATCTTTCGTGGCAATGGTTCGTAAAAATGAAGCCGCTTGCCAAAGCAGCTATTAACGTTGCAAAAAAGAAGAAGGTACAATTTGTTCCTGAGCGGTGGCTTAAAGTATATCTCAATTGGATGGAAAATATTCGTGATTGGTGTATTAGCCGGCAGATTTGGTGGGGCCATGAAATTCCGGTATGGTATTGTCTTGATTGCAACAGTAAAAATATTGAATTGGATGATACCGTTACAGGGCACAATGATATTAGAATTAAGAGAATAGTGGGTAAGTGCTCGTATCTTGTTTCAACCGAAAAACCTCAATCGTGTCCTGCCTGTGGAAATTCTAATATAGGTAAAGATCCTGACGTCCTTGATACGTGGTTTTCATAGTGGTTATGGCCCTTTTCAACTCTTGGATGGCCTGATCAGACAGATGATTTGAAACATTTTTATCCGACCGCTGTACTTGTCACTGGTCCTGATATTCTTTTCTTTTGGGTAGCGCGTATGATTATGGCGGGTCTTGAATTTATGAAGACATCGCCATACCATACTGTCTATCTTCACGGCACGGTGCGTGATGAGACAGGAAGGAAGATGTCAAAGTCCCTCGGTAACAGTATTGATCCTATTGAAATTATTGAAGAAATTGGAGCAGACGCATTACGATTTATTGTGATTTCACTCACCTCCCAAGGGCAGGATGTCCATCTATCACGTCAAAAATTTATGGTGGGAAGAAACTTTACTAATAAAATTTGGAATGCCGCGCGATTTTCGTTTATGAACTTTGACAATTTTCATGACGGCTCACTTATTCTTGATGTCGAGAATGAGACATTTTCTATTATTGATCGCTGGATTTTGAGTCGAACGAACGAACTTATAAAACAAGTAGAAGATGATTTATCTAAATATCGTTTTAATGATGCATGTAACCATCTCTATTCCTTTATTTGGAATGATTTTTGTGACTGGTATCTTGAGTTATCAAAACCAGTGCTTTATGACAAACGTTCTGCTGAAGAGAAGCACCGAACGCGTAAAGTAATATTTTATGTATGGGCACACATGTTGAAATTGCTTCATCCCATTATGCCCCACATAACTGAAGAGCTTTGGCAACGGCTCAAGGAATTTACGTCTGCAGGGGTTCTTGAAGAGTCGATCATGATTGCGTCATGGCCTCATCCTGATAAGTCGTTGCAGTTTAAAAGAGAAACGGAAATGATAGAATCCTTGAAAGATATTATTGTAGGTATCCGTGAAAAACGGGCTCAACATACCATTAGTCCTTCTAAACTATTGCGAATAGTTTTAGTTCCTGAAGCGGAGGGTGTTGAGGATCTTGTTCGTACCGTTGAGACCGATATTACTTCATTAGGAAAAGTAGAAACGTGTGTTATTGATAAAGCATTTAAGCGTAAAGAAGGATGGGTGCCGTTAAAACTTACTTCAGCGCTAAAATATATGAAAGGGTTTGTTTATTTAGGAGATATTGTGGATTTTGAAAAGGAAAGAGAGAGATTGTGCAAAGAGAAAGATCGTCTTGAAAACTTTATACAAAAAATCGACACAAAATTAAAAAATAAAAATTTTATACAAAAAGCCCCTTCCGACGTTGTTGCAAAAGAAAAGAAAAAGGTGGAAGATAGTAAACTTTCTCTCAGGAAAATTGAAGAATCATTGAGTGGGCTATAATAGTAAGGATAAATGATCAAGGATAAAGGGTAAAGGAAAAAGGAAAAATTTGTAAGCAATAATCAAATTCATTTGTTTGTAACTTTATCCTTTAACCTTTTTACTTAGAATGCTATGGAACGTCTCGCAAAGTACATTGCCCGGTGTGGTATTACATCTCGAAGAAAAGCCGAAGACTTAATTCGTGATGGAGATGTTCGTATTAATGGGTGCCTTATTACTGAATTAAGCACAAAAGTAGATCCTTTGCATGATGCAGTAAAGGTCAATAATAAACTTATTAGAAAGCCATGTTTTAAATACGTGCTCTTTCATAAACCCAAAAGGGTTATTACTACTAAGAGTGACTCCTACGGAAGAAAGACGGTTATAGATCTTCTTCCTAAATATTTAAAAGATCTTCATCCAGTGGGACGTCTTGATAAAGATACGACAGGGCTTCTTCTTCTGACAAATGATGGAGAGTTAACCTATCGGCTAACGCATCCTCGGTATGGAGTACCCAAAACGTACAATGTACATATTCGTGGTGATATTACATTACCACACATTGAAAGAATAAGAACAGGAATCAGACTGGAGGATGGACTCACACAACCGGCTCGGGTTACAACACAAAGAGGAAAACAACATACAACTTTTTTAACTATCGCGATTAAAGAAGGACGTAAGCGACAAATTAGAAGAATGATTGAAATTTTAGGATATAAAGTATTAACACTTCAAAGAACTGCAGTTGGATCTTTGCAAATAGGAAATTTAACGGAAGGCGAGTACCGTCATTTGCAGGAAAAGGAAGTACTGAGACTCAAAAGAGATTGTAAAATGAACGGAAAAAGCTAAAAAGCGTATCATATAAAAGAAGATATATATCTATGAAAAGCAATAAGCACATAGACACTCTCGTTGCCATGGCGCTTCGTGAGGATATTGGCTCTGGGGATGTTACGACGGAAACGTTTGTGCCTAAAGATGTTACGAAAAAAGCTCGTATCGTTGCTCGTGAGAGGGGCATTTTATGTGGTTGTGAGGTTATCCGGATTATAGGTAAGCTTATCGATAAAAGAATACGGGTGAAACTTTTAAAATATGATGGCATGCATATTAAAAATAGGGATATAATAGGTACACTGCAGGGACCAGTGTATAGTATTTTGAAAGCAGAAAGAGTTATTCTTAATTATATCGGCTATCTTTCGGGTATCAGTACAACAACAAGTAGCTACGTCAAGAAGATAAAAGGAACACGAGCAAAAATTTTTGATACTCGGAAAACAACACCGGCTTACCGAACTCTGGAAAAATACGCTGTCACCATAGGAGGGGGGTATAACCATCGGAAAGGACTTTATGATCAAGTTCTTATTAAAGACAATCATTTTAAAGCTATAGAAAAAAATTCTGTAAAAGATTTAGCGTGTTTAATACAGAATGTTCGCAAAAAAATTCCACGAAGGATGAAAATTGAAATCGAAGCAGATAGTTTGATGTTATTGAGAAAAATTTTACCCCTACACCCTGATATTATTCTTCTTGATAATATGCGGGGGCAAACACTTAAGAAAGCACTTGCGATGGTTAATGGCGAACGAAAGAGATCAAAAGTAAAAATTGCTGTTGAAGCGTCAGGGGGTATTAATTTGAGAAATGTTCGACAAATTGCTCAGCTTGGCGTTGAAAGAGTTTCAATAGGGGCCGTTACCCATTCTGCGCGCAGCTTAGATTTTTCATTAGAAGTGATTTAACTATTTAAATATAAAAGGACATAGTGTGAAAAAAAGATATATTCTTTTCTTTTTCCTTTTCTTGTGCGCCACTGCTTTTGCTGCGTCGGGGCAGAAAGTATTTGTCATAGACGATTTTGCAAAAAAATATGCATATAACTTTACTGGTGGCATAAATCGCGATTTTTTTAATGGAACTCTGTATACAACAACGCCATGGTGTATAAGTAAAGTTGTGACAGATAAAAAGAGAGCAACTGCCCTTAAGCTTGAATATGATGTTGCAACAGGTGAAGCGGGGTATGAAGCACAGATTAGGGATAAAACGCTTTTTCAACGGTTTGACGCAATTGCCTTTTATGTGCGGGGTGATACTGATACTTTTAAGATTGAAATCCATGGAAAGGATGTTCATGAATATCTGGTCGATGAAGTTGACGAGGTATGGAAAAAAGTAGTTATACCGTTCGACACCTTTAGTAAATATCTGCTTTTTTCACCGCAATCAATATATACAGTACGTTTTGTCTTTGAAAGTGAATCGGTAAGTAAACAACAGGGAACTGTATATATTGATGATATTAAATTAATTTTACTTTCCACAGAACGTATTGAGTCGAGGAAGCTTAACCCGCCAAGTAAAATCGTAGCAATCAATAGCAAGCCGGTTTCAATGAATCCATATAAAGCCTCGCTGTTATCATTACGTGCACGGTATAATCATGATATTCGCAAGCATACCTTCCGGGGGATCCGGTTCGAAGCATCATATAATAGAAAGTATTGGTTTTTTGTTGGAGAAGATTTTACCAAGAAAGGGAATATTTTTTCTGCTGTGTGGGATGCCCAATCTTTTGAAAAAGGAACGTACTGGCTTCGTGCTGTAGCAATATATAAAGATAAAGGACGCAGTGAGGGGAACGCGGTACGGATAAAAATAGAAAATGATTTTAATTTTGATGATTTTATTGATCAACTTGAAAGAAAAAGTTTTCGATACTTTTTATATGAAAAAGATAGTACTACAGGTCTCATAAAAGAAGATTCCGCTCCACAAGCGTACTTTAGTACTAAAGCATGTGGCCTTGCATTGGCAGCATTTTGTGTTGGTGCAGAGCGTAGTTTTATCTCACGGACTGAAGCATCTCGTAGTGTCCTGAGTATTCTAGATACCTTTATTAATAGAATACCGGATTATCATGGCTTTTATCCGGAATATGTGGATAAAAATTTTACTCCATTACCTGAGGAATCGGGCGACATTATTGCTACTTCATATTTAATAGCAGGTGCACGTGTAGCATTCAATTACTTTCAGAGCAGAAATGATAACATAGAAAAGGCGGTCCGGTGGGAAGCGCAAAAGCTCATGAACAGTGTTCAATGGAAATATGCTCTTGTTCAAGAAGAGGAGCACGTCGGCCTTCTTGCCGAGAAGATATATAAAGATAAGACAAAAAAAGGGATTCTTGCAGGATATCAGGACGGTATGATTGCCTATATCCTTGCGCTTTCGTCATCAGTGAGTCCTGTTTCACCGTTAAGTTGGGATGCATGGGCGAAAACGTATAGTTTTTCGTCATACGAAGAATATACTGTTTTAATGTATCCTTCTCTTTTTGCTCATCAAATGCCACACGTGTGGCTCAATCTTAAGGGGATGAAAGATACGTATGCCGATTATTTTGACAATACGATAAAAGCAACTTTAATTAATAGAGAGTTTTCATTAAAAGAAAATGCATATGCAAAAGAAATATGGGGACTTACTGCGTGTGTTGGTCCTCATGGTTATCGTGAATATGGTGCACCACCACCCAAAAGTAATGTTCTTAACGATGGCACGATTTGTCCTTCTGCTTCGGCGAGTTCGATTGTTTTTACTCCAACACTTTCAAAAGCAGCTCTTTATGCATTGTATAAGACCTATGGCTATAAACTCTTGGGTAAATATGGTTTTTATGAATCGTTTAATCCAAAGGAAAAATATTTTAAAGAATTTTATACTGCGGTAAATGTAGGCGCAATAGTTCTGCAGACAGAAAATTATCGTTCCGGCCTCATCTGGGAATTATTCATGAAAGATAGCCGGTTGAAAAGTACTCTGAGAAGAATTGGTTTTAAAGAAGAACTCTGATTTACTCATTTTATTATTTAGTGCTGATAAATCTCATGCATCGGCAATTAAGGATATGCCTTTTAAACTAGTCTCCAAATTCAAACCTTGCGGTGACCAACCCCACGCCATTAAAGAAATTATACAAGGATTCCAAGAAGGTGCGGAAGAACAGGTGCTCGTTGGTGTTACTGGTTCAGGGAAGACATACACCATGGCTAATATTATTGAAAAGTTAGGGAAGCCGACGCTTGTTATTTCTCATAATAAGACGCTTGCGGCACAGCTCTATAGCGAGTTTAGAGATTTTTTTCCCTTCAATGCGGTTGAATATTTTGTTTCGTATTATGATTATTATCAACCCGAGGCATATATTCCTCATACGGATACCTATATTGCAAAAGATGCGTCTATTAATGAAAATCTTGATAGGCTTCGTTTATCCGCGACCAGTTCGCTTCTCTCACGAAATGATACTATCGTAGTATCGAGTGTCTCATGTATTTATGGCCTTGGTTCACCAGAAGATTGGGAAGAAATGCTCGTTCAAATTAAAAAAGGTGAACAAAAAGATCGTGATGCGTTCCTCTCAGAGTTGATTAAAATACAATACATACGAAATGATGCTGATCTTAAACGTGGAATGATACGAGTGCGGGGTGAAGTAGTCGAAATTTTTCCTTCGTATGATGAGCATCCAGTCCGTGTAGAATTTTTTGGTGATACCATTGAAGACATTTCAGTATTAAATGCCGAGACTTTTGAAGTAAGTTCCAAACTGGAGCGATTGGCAATTTATCCGGCAAAGCATTTTGTGACAACG
Organism: Candidatus Omnitrophota bacterium; assembly: GCA_018823795.1. Taxonomy (GTDB): domain Bacteria; phylum Omnitrophota; class Omnitrophia; order JAHJGZ01; family JAHJGZ01; genus JAHJGZ01. The sequence continues at coordinate 21,093 of JAHJGZ010000204.1, read as the reverse complement.
GAAAAACGCTTGCAGACTGCTATTAATTTAATACAAAATGAACTCAAAGAACATCTTAAAAAATTGCATGGCTTAGGAAAAATACTGGAAGCAGAGCGGCTCCAGTCGCGAACACAGTATGATATTGAGATGCTTCGAGAAATTGGGTATTGTTCTGGGATTGAAAATTATTCTCGCCATGTTTCAGAGCGGTTGCCTGGATCGCGCCCTTTTTCACTTATTGATTATTTTGAAAAAGATTTTCTCGTCATTATTGATGAATCACATGTTACCGTGCCTCAAATAAAGGGAATGTATAATGGTGATAGAGCGCGGAAAGAAACACTTGTTGAACATGGCTTTCGACTACCGTCGGCACTTGATAACCGGCCACTTAATTTTAATGAATTTGAAGGACTCATAGGAAAAGTACTGTATGCGTCAGCGACACCGGGTCCCTATGAATTAAACAAGGCAAAGCGAAAAATAGAACAACTTATTAGGCCAACGGGGTTAGTGGATCCTGAAATCGAAGTTCGACCAATAGAAGGACAGATAGATGACCTTATAAAAGAGGTAAAAAAGCGTGCACAAAAGCAAGAAAGGACATTAATTACCACACTGACAAAGAGAATGGCTGAGGATTTAGCCCGCTATTTAAGTGATGTGGGAATTCGCGTGCGCTATATTCATTCAGAGCTTGATGCAATTGAACGCGTAGAAGTACTAAAAGATCTGCGACAAATGCGCTTTGATTGTTTAGTAGGCATTAACCTCTTGCGCGAAGGATTAGATCTTCCGGAAGTTGCTCTTGTCATTATTCTTGATGCTGACAAAGAAGGTTTCCTGCGAAGTGAGGTCTCGCTTATCCAGACCGCTGGTCGTGCAGCACGGCATGAAAACGGGCATGTTATTATGTATGCAGCGGATATCACTAAATCCATGCATGCGGCAATCTCAGAAACAGGACGTCGAAGAAAACTTCAAAGAGAATATAATAGAAAGCATAATATTACACCTCGGTCGATTCAAAAAACGATTAAAGAAGGCATTGAGCGGGAACGACAGGCAGATAAGTTCGCGCGTGATATTGTGGGGGTATCAGAAGAGGATGATCGCCTTATGCAGTATCTTATACATCTTAAAAAAAGGATGGAAGAAGCTGCCCGAACGTTAGATTTTGACCGTGCAACTATCCTTCGTGATAAAATACTTGATATCCAAAAGGAAAGTGGTATAAAGATAATACAGACATGAGCCCTGTTAGAAATAATGTTGATATTTTACATTTCGTTTTTTTGTAATAGAGCAATTGAGATAACTATTTTGTGGTAATAATTATTTTACGGAAATGCGGCATACAATAAAAAAGCATTTCCTATTTCTAGCGGGGTAGGTATTGAGCGATATGCTATGAGCAAGGAAGTATGAAAAAACTTAGAGCTTACGAGATGGATCGTGATCATATTTGACAACAAAGGAGTAAACACATGCATCATACGAAGATTATTGCTACCATCGGACCAGCGAGTTCGGAGAAACGAATAATAGGAGAGTTAATGCAGGCAGGGGTGAATGTATTCCGCCTCAACTTTTCTCACGGTACCCATAAAGAACGTCGCGACAATATACGGAATATTCGCGATTGTGCAAAAAAACTGAAGTTGCCTATTGCCATTATGGCTGATATTCAAGGTCCTAAAATACGGACAGGAAATCTTAAGAATACGGTCGTACACCTCCGTAAAGGAAGTACGGTCCGTCTTACGACAAAACGGATCAGTGGCGATGAAAAAATAATCGGTGTTGATTATGCACAGTTTTCCTCAGTAGTAAAAAAAGGAACAACGGTTTTACTTAGCGAAGGAATGATAACATTACGGGTGATGTCAACGTCAAATGATACCGTTATCTGTAAAGTAATACAGGGGGGCATTGTCGGTGAACGTAAAGGGGTTAATATCATTGGAATGCACGTAGCTTCTATCATAACAAAAAAAGATCGACACGATATCCGGTTTGCACTCTCACAGAAAGTTGACTATTTTGCACTTTCATTTGTTCGGTCAGCCGCTGATGTTATTACTATAAAAAAATTTATAAAAGGATTAGGATATACTATTCCTCTTATCGCGAAGATTGAAAAACCTGAAGCAGTCGATAACGTGAGAGAAATTTTATCCGAGGTCGAAGGTGTTATGGTCGCGCGAGGAGATTTAGGGGTTGAAGGACGGTTAGAGGAGATTCCTATTTGGCAAAAAAAGATTATTGCGGAGGCAAACCGTTGTGGAAAAATGGTGATTACGGCGACGCAAATGCTTGAATCGATGATTTTTGCTCGGAAGCCGACTCGTGCTGAAGTAACCGATGTCGCAAATGCTATTTTTGATGGTACGTGTGCTCTTATGTTAAGCGGAGAAACTGCAGTGGGGAAATATCCTGTACAGGTTATTCAAACAATGCATCGAATTATTCATGCGGCAGAGAAAAGCGATTTTATTAATTATTATTTTGATCAATTTGATAGAAAAGTGTCGTCTGCAACATTTTCGGTTGCGCATGCTGCAATTGATGCTGCACGTGATGCACAGGTAAAAGCAATTGTTGTTTTTACCATTTCAGGATTTACGGCCCGATTTATATCAAAACGTCGCCCGCACGTCCCTATTTTTGCACTCACGCCTGATACACAGGTATACAATCAAATGAGTCTTTTCTGGGGAGTCTATCCGATAGGCACTACATTGGGAAAAAATATATATCGTGTTCTTCGTCATGGTGAAAAACAACTGCTCAAGAAAAAACTCTTAAAGAAGGGGGATCGGGCAGTCGTTGTTTTTGGCTCTGTTCAAAAGTCTGGCGGTACCGATCAAATGAAAATTGTGACCATAGGAGAGAAGGGTGTATAAGAATATACGGTTTGGTGAAGACGTTTGTGGAAATTTAAAAGTTGCCCTTGAAAAAGAATGGTTTGAAGCCAATGGCTTAGGAGGATATGCATCGTCCACCATTATTGGGGCACACACCAGGCGCTATCACGGTCTTTTAGTAGCTGCATCTGAAGAGACCAGACAACGGACGGTGCTTTTATCGAAATGTGAAGAACAAATTCTTGTCGGAGACGAATCCTATTACCTTTCGTGTAATATATATCCAAATGCAATTCATCCTACGGGTTTTATGTACTTAAAAGAATTTTATCTCGATCCTTTCCCCACTTTTATATATCGGATAGGTGAAGTTAAGATCGAAAAAAAGATTTTTATGATTTACGGAGAGAATACCGTTGTCATCACCTATCATATCATTGAAGGCGCAGATGAAATTACCTTAAAAATTCGACCACTGATTACCTGCCGTTCGCATCATCACCTTATGGAAAAAACTGATAAAATTCTTTCGACCTATCAAGTACGCGCTAACACAATCGAATATAGGCCATACAAGGATTCTCTTCCCTTTTTTTTGAAACATAATGGATTGCTTATTGAAGGAACTCACCTTTGGTATAACAATTTTTTATATACCAAAGAAACTGAGCGCGGGTTTAAGGGAGAAGAGGATTTATTTAATCCGTTTGAAATATCGTATATGATGGGTAACATGGAAGGGGCATTTTTAATAGCATCGACTCATGATCGAACGACAAGCAATATTGAGACATTAGAAAATAATGAACGTGAACGACGAAAACGCACGGTCATGTTTAATACAAGGCATGGGGAACAGGTGCGTACTCCTACTATAAGTTCGGCTGGATACAGTTATTTATTACAGGCGGCAGATGCATTTATCGTTAGAAATAAGGAAAAAGGCAAAAGGGAAAGAACCATTGCGGGGTATCCGTGGCTTGATGAATGGGGGCGTGACACAATGATTTCACTTACCGGCCTTACATTAATAACCGGTAAATTTTTAGTCGCACAAAATATTCTTAAACGGTATGCATCGTTAGTCAAAGAGGGTAAAATGCCTCATTGTTTTTCAGACAGCACGGGTGAGGCAATGTATCATTCGATAGAAACATCCTTATGGTTTTTTTATGCAATATACAAATACGTGGAATATACACAAGACATGTATTTTGTTGTTCATGAATTATATGAAAGCATGAAAGAAATCGTACGCTTTTTTATTAATGGAGGAGACTCGTCGGTATACATGGATCATGATGGCTTGATTTATTGTACCAATAATAATTTACAAAATGATATTTTTGGTGCGCAAACGAACGATGCGATTATGACGCCACGACATGGCAAGATGGTCGACATAAATGCGCTATGGTTTAATGCAATCAAAATCATCGAATATGTCAGTTACAAGTGCAAACAGGAAGAAGACCATCTTGAATTTAAAAAATGCGCACTTAAGATAAAGGCTAATTTCTCATCTGTTTTCTGGAATGGTACGAAGGGGTGTCTCTATGATTTTATTGCCGGCAGTTACAAGGATCCGGCAGTCCGTCCGCATCAACTATTTGCAGTCGGTCTTCCCTTTACGTTGCTTGCCGAAACCGAGGAGCGTGGTATTGTAGAGATTGTTGAACGTGATCTTCTAACGATGCATGGCTTGCGGAGTCTTTCTCCACGTGATACCCATTATATTGGTCGGTATAAAGGGAATTGGTATTCACGGGATGTTGCCTATCATCAAGGGACAATATGGCCACATTTGATAGGTTTTTTTCTCGATGCTTATTGCAAAGTTAATGGATTCAGTGAAACGTACAGGAAAGAATGTGAAGCACACTTGAGACCTCTTTTTTACCACATACTGCATGATGCTGGATTAGGATACATTTCGGAGATTTTTGACGGTGATTTTCCTCATAGCGCACGCGGTTGTGTTGCTCACAGCGCAAGCGTTGCTGAAGTGCTCAGAGCCTACCACGAATATGTGCTGACGAAAAGACCACTTTCTCATCCCATACACGCGTAATATCAATCAATCAATTCTAGTAGGTACATTTTGATCTTCTGAGCAGTGTTGTATCCAAAACGGCATCTTTGAATGAACTCCAAGCATTGGTAACTGAGGCAACAAAGATATTCTTTCATAAATACCCCCCAATTAGATCGGTTTACCTAAATTTCTTGCCATTACAACTGGGATTGTATCCTCTATAAGTAATGCTCTGATTACATACTCAGCTTTGTTTGCTTATATTAGTTCATCGTATCAATATCTTATTTACTTAACTTAATAAAGGAAGGAAATAAGCAATCACAATGTATGCAAGCACTGTAATATATTACTAAACAATGACTTATGAAAATTGTTTAAAATATATCAGAGATAAGATTTAATGTAACTAATTAAAAATAAATAACTAATGAAAAATATAAGCTATCCTTAACAAATAGAGCATTATCGCACTTGGTTAAATAAAGCATTATAAATGATTTAAATTTGTATTTTATTTACTCATATGCTATATTTTATAACAAGTTACAAAAATAGGGGATGGGCTAACCTCTATTATCCAGTGAGTGAAACAGTTGCTGCTTCACTCAGAGGGAAAATCTATATTTTTCTCGCCATCTTTCTAAAAATGTGAAGAAAAAAACAATTAGGTAAGGCATTTACTGAAAGTCACTTAATGTCTCTACACAGAGAAGATGTTGACTTTTAGTATGCATTGTTCATTACTAAACGAAACCAACGTTACCATTTAACGTAGTGATGTCATGATAAACACTATACAAAAAAAACGATACAATCGAGTACTTAAAATACTAAGCATAATCGTCGTTTGTATTTTTGCTATTAACACGATTGTGTGGTCAGCCCCGGCGCAGTCCGCGTATACCATTAACGTACCTGAAAAATACGGTAAGGTAAAAGAACGGTGGGTAGGTAAGGAAAGCGAGTCGGGTCAAGAATCAGAACGTGAATGTGCAGACGACGTGGGGACAGTAGTCATCGTTCAGGATGCACATACATCTCTTGAAGCACAAGAAAATATTGCAGGAATAATCGATCGCTTTGTGCAAAAGAGCAACGATAAAAGACCAACGACCGATAATAGCCCACTACTTGTTGCGGCGGAAGGAGCAGAAGGTGTCTGTGATACCAGCCTTTATTCGTCTTATCCTGACCCCGAGGTAAAAAAACTCGTTGCCCAACGGTTTATGGAAAGGGGAAAATTTACCGGATCAGAATATCAATCGATCATAACAGAGAAACCATTTGAACTTCACGGAGCAGAATCACGAGATCTGTATCGTTCTAATTATGAGAAATATCTTGCGGTTATGAGTCAGCGTGAGCAGATATTCGATGAGATTGCAACTATTGAGCATACTCTCAAAAGGTTGAAAGATGGTGTATTTAATAACAAATTAAAAGAAATAGACCATCATTTTTTTCAGTATAAAAACGGGCAAAGAGAGCTGAGTGAACATATCAGTGATGTTTTTTTATATGCCCATAATGGCGGACTTGATCTTTTACTTTTTCCTAATGTGTATCTTTTTTATGAAGCAATGCGTGAAGGACACCGTGTTGACTACGATGCGATCATTCCTGAACGGGATCATCTCATACAAGTGATAATGCAAAAGGAAAATATCGATGCGAATCTTGAAAAATTTAAAAAGGAAATCCTGACCGAAAAGGAATTTTATGCCTTCTTAAGAAACAAATTACGCGAGTATGCAATATCTGAATTACCATACGAAAGTTTTATCAGGTACACTAACTATAGAGAGAAATTCAGTCGTGTAGATATGCAACGACTTATTCATGAAATACGTAATCTCAGATGGCAGATCGAAGATATAAACGCAGAAACAGTAACAGAAAAAACCCTCGTAAAACTAGTGCGTCATTTCGAAATACTCACAAAACTCATAAACCTGGAAGCACTTTCAGAAGATGTTGCCTATTTCAAAACACATCGAAATGAATTTAACAAAGAATATATTATTGCTCAATTACGTCTTGTACATGATGCAATTGAATTCAATGAGGTGAAACTTTCAGCTCTTGATACAACACTGCATGCGGTTGAAGCATTTTACGCTGCAGCAGAGGCCCGTAACCAGGCATTAGTTGATAATACCTTACAACAGGCAGCAAGAAGTACTCCTGATAATGAACAGAGTCTTCTTATTGCTGGTGGCTATCATACAAAAGGCATTACTGAGGAGCTCCGTAATCGTAACGTTCCGTATGTGGTTATTACTCCGCATATCACGAAAGTAGAACAGCCCATCCCCTATAACGATCGGATGCTCCTTAAGCCAACCCCCTTCGAGACACTTATTAATAGTGCTGCTGCAAGTACCATGGCATTTCAACTACTGAGTGCAAAAAAGCCGCTCCTTGAGTGGCAAGATAGGATGCTGCAGGTATTACCCCACGAGATAGTCATCAATGCTCTCTATGGTGATATTCGAACGTCGCATGAGCGGACCGTTTTAGTAGCATTCTATCTTTTGGGATTCATCCGCTCTGTCCTTGACGATACTATATCACCTGATACGAGTGTCGATGACATTGCAAAAGAGTTCTATGAAAAGGTAACATCCGAGAGGGAAGACGCGTTTAAGGCATTTCTTTTGGAAACAGGGTGGAAACCAATCCATGAATTAGGGGAGGCTATTGCTTTTAAGAGCAAATCAAAAGGAAAAGAAGGAGAACTCTTTGCTACCTTTAAGATTTTTAATGAGACCTTCGAGATTGATAGTAAAGAATTTCTTACCGATTTTGATGCAGCACTCAGAAAAACTGCTCCAACTGATCAGAAACCTGGTCAATTCACGCCTGAGCAGCTCAGCGCGTTGTATAGCGTTATTTACAAGAATCTCGGGATGGCAATGCCGGTGCAGGCGGAGGAAAGACAAAGGAACGCTGCCCAAAGGTCTAAAGAAATAGGGACAGATACGAGTCCTCATCCTTTTACCTTCTTCAAAGACAATAATGAGCTCAAAAAGTTTGTTAAGAAAATTTTGCGTACGCGGTACACATATTGGAATCTACCGGAAGATTTAGCTGATAGAGTCATAGACACTATTGCCTTATATGCGGATGATCCAGTGGCGGCCCGACAAAAGGTTATTGAAAACGTTGTTGATTTTGATTCAGATACGCAATGGCAAAACGCATATGCTGCCTATAAAGAAACCTCTCGACACGATGTTGCATATGCGGAATTGGAATCGTGCCTTAAAGTACTTTCACGAGGGGATGTTGTTGTTGATATTGGAGCGGGTGACAATCGTTTAGCAATGCGGCTTTCAAAAGAATATCCTTCTTTGCGATTTATTGGAACCGATGAATATGGCTATGATGAAGACTATGTAAAAGAGAATTTGGAGTTTAAAAAACAGCGTACTCCAGATGCGTTAGAGTTAGAAGATAATATAGCCTCGATTGTAATCCTCAATAAGGTCTTACATCATATTGCACCTGAAAATCTTGACAATCTCCTGAAAGAAATTAAACGGATTCTTAAACCGGGTGGCACGATAATGTTATTTGAAGCAACGTATCCTGAAAGAGAAGAATCGATAATTGACGGACATCCTGATGTCGATAGAGCATTATCAAGCGAGTTTTACCAGTTAACCGAACAATATGGCAAAGGGTTTGCGTTGCAACTTATTAGTTTTTTTGATTATTTCGGGAATGTTTTTGTTAATAATATACCGATGTCTATGGCAGGTAACTATAAGTCGATTGATACTTGGCAGCACATTTTTGAAAGAAATGGTTTTATGCTGTCTACAGCAAAATATTTTGGAATAGAAAAGAAAGTTTTCCATAGAACGCCGCTTGGCATTATGGCATTTATAAATGAAAAACTGCCGGAGCAACTGGGAGGTTCTGAGACTGATGACCGTGCCTCTGCCCAACAAGCCCGGCGGATGGAGATGGCGTGGTTGCTAACCTGGCATGGTGATATAAAGACGTATAATGTGAGCACGCTATTAACAGTGCTCAAAAATTATATCACTGCATTAGCTGGCACGCTTTCTCAGGAAAAGGAAGAAGATCTAGCCGGGTTTATTAGATCCTTATTACAGAGACGTTTTGATGGGCACGCGGTATCGATGGATACCGAAATCAGTGATTGTGTACGAGAAATATGGCATGAAGCAACTCAAAGTGAAGTGCGGAAGATACACAAGACTGCTGAGAGAGCAAACCTTTTTGAAAAGACGGGAGAGTTATTAAAGGATAACTATGCAGCATTGCAGAAAGTAGTAGATACCCATGATGTTTTTTCTATACCAAAAATAAAGGAGCTTGTTAATGAGTGTGAGATTTCATATCGGGAATTTTTTGATATGTATGAATGGCTTAATCGGTTCATTGCTCGAAAAGTTGATGATAAAACATTATTTTTACGAGGGTTGATTGAAGAGGGCGTTCGAGAAATTTGGAAGCCCGGCTATGAGGGATTGACGTATGATTTAGAAGGCATAGAAGAAAACATTACCATCAACGGCGATGAGAGGGGGCTTAAGATAGCTTTTGCGCAGTTTTTTGAAAATGCATTTTTGTTAAAAAGTAGTCCGCAGCTAATACTAAAAAAGGACGAGGGAGCAAAGACCCGCGAACTTATCATTAAGACGCCGGATTCTTTTAAGGAGAAAACGCAACAAGAGATTGATGAAATGTTAGCATGGGACAAGGAAACCGGGCGGCAGGCGTTGTTTAACCTTGGTGCAACGTGGCGCGAGGAAGGCACCGGCTTGGGGTTGGCACTAGCGTGGGAGATATTCCAGGATCATGGAATCACGGTGCGGGCAGAACCTGATAAAGCGGGGACCGGTACGGTGTTTGTGATAAAAATTCCCCAAAATGGTAATAAAACAGCTCCGAGAATGCCGATCATTACAAAAAGTGAAGAAAACGCAGAACCACAGCTATGGAAGGTTGCAGATCGACATGATCCGGATAATTTTCTGTATCCGGTAAAGTCAGCGGACTTGATGCGTCTTCTCTATCCATTACCGCAAGATAAAGAAATTAAGTGGTATTCCACGGCTGTGGTATCACATGATTTTCTAAAAACACATCGAAATAATAATGTGTGCCTTATATTAGAATTCCCCGATGACTATATAGAATGTATTCTTACCCAGGAGGGGCCGATTGCAGCCAGAAATAAACGCGAAGAGGATCAGGTGCACGTATTTATCAATGATCATGCAAGAGAGGCTCGGGATGGTGTTCTCTATGCGCCACGGGTTGGTATTAATCGAGGTAATCTTCCGACACCTCGTGAGGTTAAAGAAAAAGCGAAACAAAAACCACGGTATTGGTTTGAGGATAATGCGGAAATTGTGGTGAAGAACGGACCAGAATTGCGTATCAAAGGTGTATTACTCATTGCACGGCGTGATGGTGGCTTAGGATTTGCTCTTACGCGTCTAGAACAACACGAGACGCCGATTTCCATGAGTGGTGATTATACATTTAGGGAAAAGACAGGGAATCTTGACGCAAGCATTATGAAGTATGTGAAGGAACATAACCTTCCTATTATTATTGCTGCTGAAGGGGGAGCAAATCTTGATGAAGCTAAACAATTTTTTCAAGAAAGATTTCCTGAATTTGATGAAAAAAGTCCAAATCGATTTATATTAAAAACTTTGAAAGATAAAAGTAAAATAGCGGCAGTTCATTCTTCCGAAGAGGGTGAAAGAAACAAGTCGCAGTCAACAGTGCAAAGCCGAGAGCTTGGAAATACACATACGAGCCGAGAACGTAAAGCCGTCAATTTATTTGAAAAAGTGTGTGCTGAACTCAATCTTACTGTTTTGGACTGGGGCGAAGATGCAGCGAATGTGCCGAAAGGACTCCAGGAACTGCACATGTTTCGCGATGTATGTGAATATGGGGATAAACGGCTTAGTCGACAAGATGGATATTTAATCGTTGATCCAATGAGTTATCCATTGGCAAGTTCTCGTATTGGATCACTCATTTTTATTCGTGAAGATTTCTATGCGAAACTCGGTCATGACTTACAAAAGGAATTAACCGATTATGTCATTCTTTTACCAAGCTTTAAGAGTTTAAGAGATTTTGATCAGTGGTCGGTTCCTCTTATGTTTGACTTTATGTATTATCCAGTCGGTGAGTATCATTGGATTGATGGCGGTGCGGGAAAAGGTATTCTATCGTTGGCTCTTTTAAAAATAGGTGCGCCGTTTGTACATTTGGTTGATATTAATCCGATTAGTTTACAGGAGGCGAAATACATTTTGGAAATGAATGGATTTAAGGAAGGAGAACATTTCCAAATCCATGAAGGTGATTTGTCGGATAGTAACTTCGTCAAAAAAACATCAGAAATTGTTGCTGAAAAAGCACGACATGACAAGAAACAGGTTGGCATAGCATCAAATATCGGCTATTGGGTAGAGGATGAATATACTGCCTACAACATCGATAACCGCCAGATCATGAAATTCATTGACCATATTCCGGAGGCGGTACTCTTTTTTGGTGGCGGATATAAAATTGGGGCTGGGAATGAAAATCACGAGTTAGTACAAAAGGACATTGAAGCCTTACGTACACGTTCTTTTTATCCCCATACCAATTTTATGACATTTTCTAACGGACGCTGGATATGTTCGATGAGCGCTTCGCTCGAGGGGAAGTTAGATCCTACCGTAACGAAAAAAACGCTTGGTGTTTTTTGTGCAGCATCGCCGGAAGAAAATGCGGCAGCACTTACAAAACAGACAGAAGCTCTTTCTTCAAAAAAATCAATCGTGAGGATACTCCAAGATCGCGCACAAAAGCGGTTTGACCAATTGCGTGAACGGTATAAAAAGGAACTTGAGAAAATGAAAACCTGGATTGACGACAATGCTTCCTTAGTGAAAGATTATACGGTTGCAAGCCTGCAGTTTGAAGCAGGGCTTGATAGAGGCCTTATTGAAAAACTAATTGATAGATATGGTGAGGACGTAACGCGTATTACCGGACAGATGACTATGTCTGGCGGACTTGGCGCTCTTATGCATGACCTTATTGTAGGGTGGAATAAAAATGGAGCGGATGTTGTTTCTATTAATCCGCTTTATAATAACCGTATTAAGGGTCACCGTACGCACACGCCGGATTATCCGACAGCGATGTTAGGTGATATGATCCGAAATGTTTTAGAGGAACGAAAAGATATCCAATTGAAAAGTTTTACCTTATCAAGCGCTGAATTTAAACAACACGCAAATCACCATCAAGCCCGAAATGTCATAGAAAAGGAGATATTCGTAAACGTATATAGCGGTGAAACAAAATTTGGCGCTGCGCCGCTTTATTATCTTGACGCTTATTATTATAATGAACAGCGTGAGAAGATGTATATTTTTGATGAATTATATCCTGACGATGACCGGCGGGCTGTACAGATGACTGTGTACAATATTGCTGCACAGATGCTTTTAAAGGAATTACAGATAAGAGGTGAAACAAAAGAGAAAATTCTTTTTATAGAAAATGAAGTATTGGTAAGTTTGCCGAAGAAGGAGTTTCCTGATGCGGTAATCTGCCATATTAATCACACTGTTTATAAAGCTGGCTTATATGCACCGCGGGCATATGCTTTTGATCTTTTAGGGTTTGATGAGTCGGTAAAAAATGATATTGTTCGTCATAATAATATTGACTTATTAGAGTATATCGCCAAATCAAATTCTGTTGATTTTATTGCAGGTGTCGGACTTGCTGAACATACCGATGTTTTGCGGGATAATTTATTTGCTCTTGCACGGCATAAAATACGCGAATACAACAAAGACGGTCTTCGTAATACCAATGGGGTGCTCTTTGATATGTGGCAGGGGGATGAAATTCGGGATCTTATCAATGCCTATAAGGTGAAGCTCTTTCCTGAGAAAGTCGTTGATGAGGTAATAACTGTCGATGATACAACATTTTTTAACGCATTACGTAAAAATGTCACACTGCAGAATGAATTTATCAAGCGGTTTGAAATGATAAAGGCTTTATACGAGCTTCATTTATTACTCTGGCTTAATGAATTTCAACAGGAAAAAGGGCAGGAGATGGGCGGTGCGACGTGGCTGGCTGAAATTCTTGGCAATACGTCATATGGTGATAAAGACATAAAAGAACTTGAAGAAAAATATAATGATTATATTGGCCGTATGGTACACGATATTGGAAACACCACTCTATGGAATGAATTTGTAACAGAGTTTGAAGAACTAAAGGATATATTGTTTAAAAATCCAATTGTATCGAATATACGGCGCCAGGTTTCATACAAAGGCCCAGATAAATATAAGCAGATGCTTGAGATATTTGAAAATGCGGAAAAGCGGGAAGCATTCCGGAAATCAGGTACACGGCTTATTATTGGCGGAAGAATGTTTGGTGAAGATGCAATAAATTTGTTTTATGAGTTACGTGATAGAGCAAAATCACTTGGCCTTCATGACCGGATTGCCTTTATTGAAGATTATAATATTAGCGACGCACCGCTTATTTTCCGGGGTGTTTCAGGAACCGTGATGTTATCGGATGAATTTCTTGAAGCCTCTGCAACGAGTATGATGAAAGCCCTTACCAATGGCGCTTCATTAATTGGGGTGTGGGGAGGAGCAATGCCTGAACTTTTCAATATTGTTGATATGCGAACAGGAAAAGTCATCGATGTATTTGAATTTATTAAGGAAGTTGGCGCAAAAAATGCTCATGATGTATTGCGCGATTGTCTTGCCGATAAAACATATGTTTTTACTAACGGATTTTTAGTTAGCTATTCTCCTTTTGAGCGTGAGCAGAGCATGGAGGTTGTAGAAGGAAAAAAAGAGATTCGCCGACCGTTTGTTGATAGTTTGATCGAATGTCTCACGGCATTCGGTAATACGTATCAAAATAATACTACACGCCAGGAACAAATGTGGGAAGCCCTCGCAAGTTCGCCGCGGGTTGATATTGAGCGCAGCCAAGCGCGCGCACATCTTAAAATGTGGCATGAAGCAATTGATCGGCGGATACAATTTGATGCCTTTATGCAGTCACTTGATATATCAAATCACAATGAGATACGGGATGTTTTATATGAATTAGGGAAGGGATTTACATGGAAATTTAAGCCATATCCTCCTTTTGAACCTGAAGAGAAGGTAGAGACGCTCGTAGAATCTGGAATAGTAGGGCTTTTAAAGGGGTTTAGAGAAATACGGAATCAGGGAGATAAGGGGTTATGGAGTATGCAGTTTCACGTACAGAGCAGCAGGAAAAGGGGAGATATTTTAGTGTATCTTAGTGACATATTAGATCAGGCAGTTGCTTTAAAACCGCTCAAAGATCGTATTGATATCTTTGTTAATGAGGTACGAGAGACAGAGATTATCAGTGAAAAAATCCGTATTACGCTTGAAGCCCTTGATTTTGTCGGTCGGGTTGCTGAAAGGCTTGAAGCGGCATTACCACAAGCCCCTGTTTCTGATGCTAATGGAAAAGCTATGATGATGCCAGAGACAAAAGAGCTGAATCGGAAAATTGGCATGCTCTTTAATCTTTCGGAAAGTGCACGTAATAGAACCGCCGTTATACTTGGTGCGTTTGAAGAAGTGGGTATTGTCTTAGGGGTACTTGATGTTTTCGTTGATATCGTTCTTGCCATGCGTATGAAGAGTAAAATTGCATGGAAACATTGGCCGCTAAAAATTGCACGGTGGACTGCGGCATCACGTCTTTCTATGGTGATCGTAACAAGTATGATTGCAGGGCCGTATCCTCTTGCGTTTGGTGTTTATATAATACTCGGCATACTTGCTGCTACAAACGCTTTTACCTTTGGTTTTTCACATACTGATGCATCAACTAAAGAAAAGTTCCTTATTGCCCTCGCTGGGCTCGTATTTAACCTACCATTCCTTGCCTGTACCCATCCGGTAATGATTTTTGTTTCAATGTTCGCGCATGGTATGTGGAATTTAACAAACAATATGATACGAGAAATTGATATTAAAGACGGGGAAAAAAAGCAACAGCGAATAGACGGTAAAGAAGAAAGCACGAATAAACGCCTGAGCGCTATTGCGAGATATCTTTTGTGGGACGCATTTGTTATCTTTTCCACAATTATTATTATTGAGATTTTAGCTCAGATAAGTATACCAATGATTTTTAATGATATTCCACTTACATCGTCTCTACAGATAATTGAAAAAGTTGGCGATCGTCTTATTGCGTTTATACCGTCATACCATGTCTACGACAATGTGGTGAGAACATTTATCAAAAATATCGGGATCGGCATAGGGGCGATGATACAGTTTGCCATTCAGTATTTTTTAACCTATCGTGTTGTTGACGAGAAAAAAGAGGTCAAAGCATGGTTTCTCTCATTTTTTATTTTTATTCCCTTTTGTCTGAGCATTGGAGGAGCATTCAGCCAGATAGTGTCCTTCTTTTTGCCGCCAAGTTTAATGGTCGTTGATTATATTTATGTGAGACTGCCTTTCATAGGCTTTTGGCTCTTGAATGTAAGTAATATTGCTATTCTGCTTGCGCCGACGGTTTCAATAGGCTGTGGATTATACTATTGCCTGCAAGCATATAAACGATCAAAAGAAAATGCAAAGAGCGGAACGGTGAATGAGATAAAAGGGTTCTTGAGGAATTTTGTATCTGAACAAACAATCGAACAACAGATGCCAAAGAAAAAGAGGATAGGCAAGGCTATCACGGCATTTCTTGTAATCTTTTTCTTCATTGTTCTCTTTGTTTTTGCCAGTAAGAGCATTGCAGAGAAAATTCCTGAGGGTTCTTATTTGATTGCGGTAAATAAAACTCATTCAGAGAACGGCACTACTATTAATGGAAATGGGGCATTAAAAACGCCGCATCAAGACAGTATTATGCAAATTCCAATCGTATACGAGAAAGACGGTGTACAAATAGAATACAACGAGGATAACATACGAAAAGGAATTTCTATTATCAAAGAAATTCCGGGTATTGTCGATGCCTCATATAGAAAAAATGAACACTGGTATCACATTTCGATAACATTTGCGGACAGAAAGGCAACAGAGGCTCTTGTACAGGCGCAGTTATCACCGTTTGAACGTTTTTTTAGAGATGTAGAAACCGGACATAAAAATGGCTATGACGGTTCGCGTGAGAATGCCGTTTCCCGTGCTGGCGCACTCTGTTCCATGCAATTATTGCCGGTTTCGGCAGAAACTCTTGTTTATAACATGCAGTGGGAAATAGCTGGCGAATATCGAAAAAAAATCAATCGGTTAGATAACGAAATCAATATATTAAAAGCAAAGATTGAAACCACGACCTATGAGGATGCGGTGGAAAAGGCTACAGATACGGTGACCCTTGCAACACTTCGGGCAGAGCGCGACTATAATGAAAAGGTGAGCACTATGTTGCGTACCTATATTAAGCCGCAATGGGTGAAAGGTTTTTTTATGGAGAGAGTATTTGTTCCACCTGAATTAAAAAAAGAATTGATGCTTGACGTTGATTCGATTCCGTTAATTGTCCTTTTTGCTCTGCGGCATGATCCGGTTCATGTTCAGTTTGCTCAAGCACGTATTGAATACGATAGGTATACGCTTACCTATCATAAGGAGCTCGGCCGTATTAATCCCGAACACGCGGATGCGATTGATCCAAATACAGAGGTAGAAGCGGCGACCGTAATAGCATACATTCACGGATTGGACGGGGCTGAAAAAAGGATTGGGAAAAGTGAGTGGTCAAGTGTGATTCAGAAGCTACATCCTGAGGCGCGTAATTACCTATTCAGATTTCTTAAATGGCGCACCGAACAAGACGGTCCGTCCTATATGATGCATCCGAATAAAAAGATACATGAACAGATGTGCATGGCGCTTGTGCTGGAGCATTGGGAGTATGAGGTGCCATCCCTTCTTGAAGCGGCGCAGAGAGACGTTAGAGATGAACAATTAAAAGAAGCACAACCGGATCTCTGGAAACAAAGAATATTTGCTCGCCGCGTGTATCGGGCGATTGATAAAATATTAAAACAACACAAAAACGATATGCAATGGCACACACGACTTGTGCAAAATCATGGTCTTTTACACTCACTGTATACTTTTTTAGAGAATATCGGCAGCGATAATTTCTTCGGGCAAGAATTGATTAAATTTATAACCGCAGTAGAAAAATCAACTGTGACCATCGCGGATGCTGCACATGCGGATGTAACAGCGGAGGCTGTAGACGGAAATGAAACCTTCGCTAGTAGAACACACGGGTCGGTAACTATAGCCACAGCAGAACAGCAGGCACATAACGGCAGTGATGAGGGATCTGCTAAAATACAAACCATAGAAACGGGCCTTTCAACTGCTCATCAGCCATCTGGGAAAACGAGAGGAATAGATCGTGATAAATCTCAATTGAAACACAGTGATAAAACAGATGCATATGTCCCACCATTTTATATTCGTTTTGCGCGTTCTGTGAAAAAACAAATGCACTTCATCAAACACACAGTACAAGCACTTGTAAATACGAGTACGTTGAATGTCCCATCGTATCTGACCCATATTAAAGATTCTATTAAAGATACGTTGATAAACAATGGCAAGGAGTTTTATTGGTTTTTCTATGGAATATTATTTGCTTCATGTATGTTTTTTATGCGGCAGAATAATTACGAAAAAAATGCCACAGAGCTTAATCTTCAAGAACAACCATTAAATAAAATAACATGGACACTTTATATAAACGCACTTAAAAACAAACCACGACCGTTTCAAACACAAGGAAACTCTTTAAATGCTGATAGACTTATGCGTGGTTTTGAAAATCTTCTCATTTATGTCTTTATCGGTCTTTTAAAGGGGCTCAACTTTTTTGCTCAATTATTTTTAGCATCAAGAGACATTATCGTTACGAGCCATTCAGTGATGGCAGGAACAGCACAATTTACGATTGAAGGTACGCGTGGCTCTCTTATGCGCAATACCGTGCTGAGCGCTCTTGTAATAGGCATTATGATACCGGTATTCCGTCATCCCATAGGTTCAGTTATCGGGATAGGTGTATTTTTTATTAGTTATGCTATCGGAAGGAGGTTTATCTCACAAGTGCATGCTATTAAGCCGAAAGCGTACGATGATATTCTTTCCGTGCCACTTCTTATTCATACTGCTCTTAATGAAAAGATACGCGATGAGATTAAAGCAGAACTTATTGCATTACGGGATCTTTTGGATGCACCGTTGTTAGGAAGCACCCACCCAGAAAAAATCGCTCAGTTGCAATCGGAAAATCATGATGAGGAGATGCTACCGGACGAGGAAAAAATAACAGCACAATTCGATATGGACCAAAGGATTGCAGCAAAAGAATCTTCTTTAATAGGGACGTTACATGAAAAAGATTTTCATCTTATGGGAAATATCTTTCTGTATCTCATCAATGCCATATCGAACGAAGCGCATAAAGAAGATTTAACTGCCTTTTTGATGAAAGCTCTTAATGTTCGTAATCATACAGCTCTTTTAAATAAAGAAAATATTCGTATAACATTACACCATTCTGAACAAGATACGGATTCACTGAAGGTAACAGTATTATTTCATAATCCAGAATATGAAGAGAAAGATAAAACGATTGCCCAGTTTACCCTTGGACAACACGGTGACGATCCCCAAACGGTATATTTAACAAAATTTTCTTCTTTTCTTCAAAAAGAGAGCGATCATAAAACAGGCATGAGTGTTTTCTTGCTGAAAGTGCTCGCTACTGTTTTAAAAGAAAAAGGATATCACTACATTGTCATTACCCATATGAAAAAAACTTTTAAAAGGGCAAAAGTAATAAAATTAAGAAAATTTGATGAACAGATGTTCCACGCAAAGATTGAATTGGCCAAGAAAACGATGTATCGTCAGCTTTATGCACCAATCTATGTTTTTATCGATCAAGAAGCAGTGAATGTTCATACCATGTGTGATTTTAATAATGAGACATTGAGCACGATGAATATTCAGCCGGTTTTTTACTCCTTTACGATAGATGAAAAAACTATACGAGAGAAATTAGAAGCAATAGGTATTCCTCATGGGTATAAAACTATTGGTAATATTGATGAAAAATATGAAGGGGCGACAAGAGGGGAAAGATTTAACCATATGATTAACGATAAGAAATTTAAAGTGCTTGACCATGTCATTCTTATTCAGGCACATAAAAAGGTGCGTATTTCGAAAATTCCTGGGTATTATGTGTGGCTTGGTATTGTTAACCCTCAATTTCCTTTTGAAACTATTAGTGAATTAAAACAACTCGCTCAGCAAGGCAAATATGCATCAACGGTAACAACCCATATCAAATATTTTCTTGATCAAATTATTACACCAGATGGCTCTCGAGTGGTTAATCGTTTCTTGGGTCCTGTTGTTGAATTTGAGGATAAAACAATAATGGACGATTTTATCAAAACTATTCAATCCTTTGAGAAACAACGCGTTATGAAAAAAGCAGCATAATGTATAGATCACGGGCGTGGGCTTTGTGACCAACCTTCGAGGTTAGCCCATTACACAAGGCCCATTGCCCGGAGCTCTCCCCTTGACAAAACCTCATGCTGTGCTATAATTAACTCCCTTTTCTACAAGACGTTACGACGATTTTTTAAATCGTGTTGATCGTGACATTACTCCACCATATAAAAGGTGGATTTTTTTCATTTATATTGATAGCTAAATAAGATAGAATAACTTTTTAAAACTCTGCAGATTCTTAAAAAATCTGTGTAATCATAGTAACAAAGGGAATTATATGCGAAGTGACAGAATAAAAAAGGGGATCGAACGGGCAGGAAGCAGAGCACTATTATTCGGGACCGGTATTGCACGAAGAAACCTGAACAAACCGTTTATTGGTATTGCAACGGCGTTTACTGATATTATTCCCGGACACGTTCATTTACGTGATTTAGAACGTTTCATTGAACGGGGCATTTGTGCCGCTGGGGGCATACCAATTTTCTTTGGTATTCCTGGGATATGTGATGGAATTGCCATGGGGCATGAAGGCATGCGCTTTTCACTTCCTTCACGTGAATTGATTGCTGATTCGATTGAAACAATGGCAATGGCACATGCTTTTGATGGGTTAGTTTGTCTTACGAATTGCGATAAGATTACACCCGGTATGCTCATGGGACTTGCACGCCTTAATATTCCCGGCATAATGGTTACGGGTGGTCCAATGATTGCGGGAAACTATAAAAATATAAAACGCTCTCTTGTTCGTGATACGTTTGAAGCAGTTGGACAGTGTCAGGCGGGAAAGCTTTCTCGAACAGAACTCTCCTGTCTGGAAGAAGAGGCATGTCCTGGTGCCGGATCGTGTCAGGGGTTGTATACTGCGAATACTATGAACTGTTTGACCGAAGCAATGGGTATGTCTGTTATTGGGTGTGGGACAAGCCTTGCTATTTCTGCTAAGAAAAAACGTCTGGCAGAATTGAGCGGAGAACGTATCGTTGCTTTAGTTCAGAAGAATATTACGACTCGAAAGATTCTCAATAAAAATGCCTTTTATAATGCCATCATGGTTGATATGGCTATGGGCGGGTCAACGAATACCGTTTTACATTTACCGGCAATTGCACATGAAGCTTGTATTAAATTAGAACTATCACTATTTGATAAAATTAGCTGTATGACTCCACATATAACCAGTATCCGTCCCGGTGGTGAATATTTTATGGAAGATATTGAATATGCCGGCGGCATTCCAGCGGTTTTAAAGCGGTTACAATCTAAATTAAAAGATAATATTACCGTTAGTGGCAAAAATATCAAGAAAATTGCACACGAAGCAACTATTGTTAATGGTGAGGTAATTCGTCCATTGAATAAAGCCTATCATAAAGAAGGGGGCATTGCCATTTTGACGGGGAATATTGCTCCTTTAGGGGCGGTTGTTAAGCAAAGTGCGGTCAAAAAAGAAATAATGAAATTTACCGGCAAAGCAATTTGTTTTGATTCGGAAGAAGCGGCGATGAAAGCTATTTTGGGTGGTACCATTAAAAAGGGGATGGTTGTAGTCATTCGATATGAAGGACCTCGTGGCGGACCGGGAATGCGTGAGATGCTTTCA
>JAHJGZ010000203.1 GCA_018823795.1 Candidatus Omnitrophota bacterium | reverse complement strand
ATCGAAGAAGAGATTTTTTAAGCTCTTCATCTTCTTGAACAGATTCGGGCACTTCGGATATTGATTCGTCGGGTACTGGCTCAATCACATCTTCCTGTTCAATGACTGGCGCTTCTATTTTCTTTTTTTCCTGAACTTCATAAATTTCGGGGAATATCTCTTCTTCAACTTCAAAAGCGACCTCAAAAGGTTTTTCTTTTATGACAGGATTAAAATGAGGCATGCCGGAACCAACCAATCCGGTATGTGCGATAAGCGAGATTAGAAGACAAGCTTGCAAATCATTTATTCTTTTCATCATTAGCCGTTTTAGTGGATATCACAAGGCCGTCTGCGTTTGCCTCCTTGGCAATATCCATCACCTTGACGGCTAATCCCAATGAAACATCCTCATCAGCCTTGATGACGACCGTTTTTGAATTGGCCTTGTTGAGTTCAGACCTGACCAATACTTTAAGCTTATCTAGTTCGACTCGAGTGTCATTCAAGAAGACATCGCCTTCTTTATTGATAAAAACCGTCACCTGCTCATTTTTCTGCGTCTGGGCATAAACTGCCTTGGGCAGTTTTACCTTAAATCCCTTGAGTGATACAAAATGGGATGACAGCACAAAAAAAATCAAAAGCAAAAAAACAATATCGATCAAAGGGGCGATATCTAAATTCGTGTCCGCTTTTCTGCGTCTTTCAAGCTCAAATGAACTCAACATAACCTCCGCATATTAATGCAAATTAAAGATATCCGCGGCCATGTTCTTGTATTGCACCGCCCGGCTATCAACAATCCCCTCAAAATAGTGATACATGACCAGCGTGGGGATCGCCACACTCAAACCCGCCGCTGTTGTAAGAAGCGCCTCCCATATCCCCCCGGCAAGCAACGCGACCTCCGCGGTTCCACCGGATGCTTCGATCTTGATAAAAGTTTGGATCATGCCGGTGACCGTACCCAGCAAGCCCAGCAAGGTTGCGATATTGCCTATCACAGAAAGAATCCGCAGGTGCTTTTCGCCCTCTTCAAGTTCACGCGAACCGGCACGGCGGAGAATTTTTCCTTTATCGTCTGCTGGGCGATCAATGACCTTAATCCCTACCGCCAGAAAACGGCCGATAAAACTTGTGTCTTTCTCGCAAAGCGCGGATGCCTCCTCCATTTTCTTGGCATTGATAAGTGCCAGCATTCTCTCCGGCAAATTCTTATTTTTGGAGCGCGTCCGGTGAAAATACTTGAGCCTCTCCAAAACAACCGCAAATGACACAATCGAACACAAAATGATCGGCCATATAAAGAACCCGCCTTTAATAATAAAATTTGCCATTACTATCCTCTCTTAAAACTTATACGATAAACTCCCATAAATAAACCTCCCCGGCTCGTTGACGATCTTGAGATTTGTCCCATTGGGATCAGTCGGATCGTATTCATAGGAATTCGCCATCGTGTATTTTTTGTCAAACATGTTATCAATACCGAAATTCAAGCTAATCCCATTCAATACCGACATTTTACTCTTCTGCTCGGCAAACTGATACCCCGCCCTGAAGTTAAACACGTCCCATCCTTTCAAAGGCGTTTCTCCCGCGTCACGATCAATATCCTTGCTATCGAGCGAATGCATCCACTCGTAAACGGCAAAGAATCCGTTTTTGTCGTAAGCCAAGGCGAGCTTTGTTTTAAGCGGTACAATCTCAGCCAAATCCTTGTCGTTATTACCTGCCGGTTGCGAAAGCTTCCTGCCACGTTGATACGCCACGCCGCCCTCTAAAGCGAATCCTTGCGACAAATCATACGTAGCTGTCGCATCACCTCCAAACATATAGGCGTCAATATTTGTGTAAGTTCTAACACCGCCGCTATACTGCTGGTAAATATAATCCGGCAGATAACTATAGAAACCTTTTGCCTTAAACTTAAGCCTCTCCATGGGCTTTATCTCAAATCCAAGATCGGTCTCAAGATTGCGCGACGGCTTAAGATCAGGATTTCCATAGTATCCAGCACTTTCCTGAACATAACGCTCAACAGCCGTGGGCGTCCGATTCGTTAGGCCGACACCACCAAAAATATTAGTGTCATCCGTTAAGAAATACTTTAAAAACACATTCGCTCCAGGCAAAACATCCGTCTGCGCGTTCGTGCCGGTCACGGCCTTGCTGAACTTCAAATCCTCATTTGCCTTTGAATGAAAAAAATCCAGACGCAATCCTGTTGTCGCCGAAAGCTTGCCGATATCCCGTTCGGCCTTTACATACAAACCTGAATTCAGCTCATTTACATCCGGGAATAATTCACCGTTAATGATCGCGCTGGTTGTTCGGTTAAACGTATCACCATGCCAGTTCCGATGGTAAAAATCCGTTCCATAGGTAAACACTGCCAAATCGCTCGTGACTTTATTCTCAATCTGCGCACCGGTGATTGATGAGATCGCTTCTATCCGGACATTAGTCGGCCCGATGGTCCTGTACTTGCCTGACGGATAATGCTCGACGCGGTTGTAATACGCGGATAATTTCAACTGCTCGGAAAAAGAACTTA
The DNA here is from genome assembly GCA_018823795.1 of Candidatus Omnitrophota bacterium. Taxonomy (GTDB): domain Bacteria; phylum Omnitrophota; class Omnitrophia; order JAHJGZ01; family JAHJGZ01; genus JAHJGZ01. Next base: position 890 of record JAHJGZ010000203.1, on the reverse strand, counting down.
AATCGTCAAACGTATATTCTATTTTATTGAGATAGGTCTTTTCTTTTTCGGTGTCCATAGCAACACGCGGCGTCATAATGTCGTTGGCTTCACCGTAGGAAGAAGAAAAGAGCAAATTTTGATTCTCAGCGGGGTTAATTGAAATCTTGCCCCAAAAGTCGTTTTTCTGAAAAGCATCCATGCTTTTGCCGTCATCGTTGTAGGCCGGATTGAAACTGCTTAGTTTATTGCTAACGCCGTCTTTATATTGGCCGGATTTTGAGTAATTGTATCCGAATAGCCCTTGCAAAAAGTCAGTTCCACCAGTGACATATCCGCCCTGGCTTAAATAGCCGTAAGAACCAAATTTTGAAAGTGCTTCTCCATGAATACCTTTCTGCGTTTCTTTAGTAATAACGTTGATGTCGCCGCCCAAGGCTCCCGGCACGCTGACATCATAAGGGCCTTCCTTGACTTCTATTTTTTTAATCGTCAGGAGATTGATATGAGAAAGCGGCGGATCCTTACGGCTTCCGCATGAACCTTCAATCAGCGTATCATCCAGAGTAAACCGCAAGTTGCTCTTGGTAAAACCCCGCAACCCCACTTCATTGCCATAGCCACTCTTACGAACCATGGATGCTTCGATCAATTCATCTGATATTATCTCAGCGAGATCAACAACTTTATGAGACTTGAGCGTCTTTTGACTAATCTTCGTCTTTTCTTCAATAGTCAGCTTTGCCTCTTTTTCTTCATCCTCAGAAACAACCACCTGACCAAGATCATAAACGGTTGTTTGCGCAAAGGCAATCGTACCTAGACTGCTCTGCGACATAAAGATAGCCACGATTACAACACCGAAAAATTTCCTTAGATTCATCTCTACCTCCTCCTATTAGTTAAAATAT
>JAHJGZ010000202.1 GCA_018823795.1 Candidatus Omnitrophota bacterium | reverse complement strand
TGTTGCGAAGGGATACGGTATTAAGTAATGATCCCGCTCAAACTGCGAATTTGTATTATGACTACGTATTTCATAGCCAATTTCTTTTAGCTTCTTTAATGTAGACAATAAACTCTCTATGTCAGCACCAAAGATATCGCACATTTCTAAAATATGAACTTGTTTACCTAATGCTATACCGTTGACAACCTGTGCGGTTATTTTCCAAAAGGGTTCTCTTTTAAGCGGGGAATTTAGGATGTCAAATCGGTACGCGCTTTCTTGACGATACTGGTAGTAACCAAACAGTTGTATCAAATCGTCTTTATGAGCTAATTCTTTTATCTTTTTCTCAAGAAACTTCCAAAGTGCAAGTAAAGAGGCGGGCGATCTGCTAGCTGATTTTAGGGCTATTGATTTTGTTCCAACAATACTTGATAGAGCGGCTGATAATTCAATATTAATCTGGTATTGGTCTGCGCAATCCTGTCCGACTTCGGATAACTTGATCATCCAATTTGTTTTCTTAATTTCAAATTCAAACAAATATCCTTTAGTGTCCGTTCCCCCGCAGTCACAAAGCACAAAGTCATCTTTCAGGTATTGAATACTTCTTCCTTTCCTCTTTCGCACAATACTTTCTGTCATCATTCCTAATGATTGCAAATTGCTGATCGCCTTCTTTGCCTTGAATGCGTATATTTCTGTAAGAGCCGATTTTCTTTTTCTAAAACCTAATTCCCTGTTACTGGGTAAATATTTCATTTCAAAAGGAAGTTCCTCCCTAAAAACCTGATCCATTACAGACAACGCTAATATTCTTCCGCATTGGGGTGGTACGGAATTGCCAAGTTGAGCAATTACGTCTTGTCTTTTGCCAATCAACTCATAATCATCCGGAAAAGTTTGCAATCTCTTATATTCTTCAACAGTAAATGGACGATTGTCCCAACTAAAAGGTCCAGTATATTGGCCACCTTGTGCCTTAATAGTTCTAACCGGTGTATGGGGATCAGCTTTATACAAATAGTCGGAAAACTTTGACCTCCAACCGAAAACAGGTTTAGGATGCCCTAGCTTTTCAGTATAAAAACTATAGTTGAGACCCGGTGGAATATCATTTAATAAATAACCATGTCTTCCGTTAATGCCAATCTTACAACCAGAAACATCTAACCCTTTTACTGCAAGACCTGCCGTATAATATGGTCTTCGATCACTCGAATCGGGTCCATGAGTCGGACAGGGAAATAAAAATTCGCCTTCTTTTAGTCCTACTATTATCAGACGTTCTCTATGTTGTGGCGCTCCATAATCTGCGGCGTCAATAATTCGCCAATACAACTTATAGCCAGTACTCCTGAAAGCCTCCTGAATCTTCTCCCAAGGCCTCCCATTTTGTGCGCCAACAATACGATAAACATTTTCAAATAGAAAACCTCTGGGTTGTGTCTTTTTTAATATACGCACATACTCCTCAAACAAGGTTCCTCTCTTATCATCTAAGGCATTAACGCCAGCCGCTCTCGCACCTGCTGCAGAGAAAGTTTGGCAAGGAGGTCCTCCAATAATAAAATCAATTCTTTTATGTTCTGGCTCATAGTCTCTTATATCAATGCAGGTTACTTTAGTATTCGAAAGCCTCTTTCCATTTAGGGAATTTGCTTCAAGCGTTTTAGTAAATCTTTTTTCAATCTCAATACATTCGACAATATTAAAACCTGCATCATGAAAAGCGATATCTAGACCACCACCACCACTAAACAAGCTTAACGTATTCACTCGGGATTTGTTGCAAAAATACATACGCAGTTGATCACCGAATTGATCTGGCCAGCCCGGAGTATTGCTTAAATTGAAAAAATCTATTGCACTACTAAACCAGCTCATAGCTGTTTTTTCTTCAATTTCAAATAGAGTTGCTTGACCTGTCATCTTGCTCTTTCTCCGTTAGTAAGAATCCATTTCTTTCGATCAGTCTCTATTAAATCTCTAATAATAGACACGATTGAGTAATGCTTCCTCTGCTTTTGAAGAAAAAGAGATTTTTCCCTCAAGAAAAAATACTGCTCCTCGGTAAGTTCTATCGTTGTTTTCTTCATCTTTTTTTGTTTCTTATTCATTTAAGTGGCTCCTAATGTAGAAATCACAAAAAACCATATTCCCATATTTATGGTAATTATACCGCTTTATTCTCCGGAAAGCCACAAAAACAAAAAACCTTCGCTCGACACGACTTACCAAGCGAAGGTTTTACTTTTTTAACGTCCGGGATTTATTCCTTCATAACACGAGACGAATCAAATTGTAGGCGTATTATATCAAGAACTTCGAAAATTTCAATCACTTTGATTTTGAGGCGTTTGTGCCTGCATGAAATAAAGCGTTACAAGCTGACGCACGAACTTCTGCTTGCCCCCAATATGCCAGTCGGTGTTGCGCTCCGCCTCCAGCTTCGACTTGTAGTCGTAAATCGTAAATACAAGGCCGTTGATCCTGCCGACCCATTCGGCTTTGATTTTGCTGTCCGGCGAAGCGCCGAGCTGAGGCGCGCCGAAGACCCGGACGATATCCTCGTAGCGCGTGCCCTCCGGCAGGTATCCCTGACAGCCGGTGCCGTCATGCGACACTCCGCCCATCTCAACCGTTAACTCTATCTCAGCTTTGACTTTCATTTTGCGCCTTCCTTTTACCCCAACCTGACTTCCAGCGCGTAACGGCGCCAGTGACAATCGCATCAATCTGCTCCGGGGCAATGCTGTCCGCGGTTGCCTGAAGCAGTTCTTCCTTGTTCAAAACACGGAAGTTTTTAATGCCACGTTCTTTGGCAAGCATCATCAATTCATTTCGGGTCCGTTTGATCTCTGGTTTTGCTTCCGCCTATTTTTGTTTTTTAACTTTCTTCTTCATCATATCCTCCTCGTTTTATAAAACTGATTCCTGAAGTTGTCCTGTCGACACATCCAGCATCTGGAAATGCGTAACACCATTTTCTTTCCACTGCTGCTCAATCGTGATTGACCACTTGCCGAGCGGCATGAGACGCTCGATTTCACGCAAGCGTATCTTTACCGCCGGCGCGTGATCTTTCATGCGGCCGGTTATTGCAATATTCTCAATGTAGATTTCCTCACCGTTGTTGCGGATGCTGATATACCGCGTCTTTTTTTACTGTCATGTTTTCTTTAACCATAAAGTAACCTCCTTTTGACCTCAAGGGGGCCATACGTTCGAACTCTTTGCAAGGAGTTTCTCTCTATTCTTTAAACACCATTTTGGCAAAGAATAAATACACCCGTCCCCACAAGGAAAGCCGCCCTAAATCGCCCCGGAGCCGCTTTGCGAGCGCTTTGTCCGCTTCTTTACGCATTTCCTCACGTTTTACCTCATCCTGCTCAAGTGACGCCTTATAAAGCGCACGGTCATGCTCCATGAACGCCTCGTCCAGTGTAT
>JAHJGZ010000201.1 GCA_018823795.1 Candidatus Omnitrophota bacterium | reverse complement strand
TATGTGTGGATTGTGTGGATTTACCGATAATCGTAAAGATCTCAATAATAGCTCTGACATTCTTGTAAAAATGACTCGTGTATTACAACATCGAGGTCCTGATGCCGAAGGATTTTATCATAGTGATACGATGCATTTCGGGCATAGGCGCTTACGCATCATTGATCTTCAAACGGGTGATCAACCTATATTTAATGAGGATAAATCACTCGTTTTAGTATTTAACGGGGAAATATATAACTTTAAAGAGCTGAAAGATGAGTTAGTAAAAAAAGGACATGTTTTTCACACACATTCTGATACTGAAGTTATTATTCATTTATATGAAGAGAAGGGGGAGGATTGTGTACGTGTTTTAAATGGCATGTTTGCGTTTGCAATTTGGGATTCAAAAAGCAAAGAGCTTTTTTTAGCTCGTGATCGTTTTGGCCAAAAACCATTGTTTTATACCGTATGCGGTAATGACATCTTTTTTGCTTCAGAGTTAAAATCACTTATTATGCATCCTATCGTACGTTGTGAAATAGATAACCTTTCTCTTGCTCAATACCTTGCCTATGAATATATTCCTACACCACGAACTATTTATAAAGATATTTTTAAATTATCCGCGGGGCATTATTTACTGTATAAGAATGGAAGCATTTCGATTAGACAATACTGGGATTACTATGATAGTCAACAAGAACACTGTCATCTTTCACAGCCGAAAATAATGGAAAAGTTGGTCGCCTTATTATCAAAGGCAGTATCACGTCGTTTAATGAGCGATGTTCCCCTTGGCATTTTCTTGAGTGGTGGTATTGATTCAAGTGCAATTGCCGCCCTGGCAGTAAGACATTCTTCCCAAAAAATAAAAACGTTTTCGATTACTTTTGATAATCCTTCATTTGATGAATCAAAATATGCACGAAGAGTTTCCTCCTTTTTAGGGACGGAGCATTTTGAGAAGAAATTTTCCGTTAACGAACTTTTTAGAACAATTGAGGAAAATTTGGGAACTCTTGACGAGCCTTTTGCTGATTCATCGTTTTTGCCGACATCACTCCTTTCTAAATTGGCGAGAGAGCATGTTACCGTAGCTTTGGGAGGAGATGGAGCAGACGAACTTTTTTGTGGCTATCCAACGTTTCAAGCCCATAAATTGGCCGAAATATATAAATTCGTACCACATATTGTGCATAAGAACTGTTTCATTCCTATCGCAAAGCGACTCCCCGTTGATCTAAATAATATTAGTATTGATTACAGAGTAAAACAATTTTTAAATGGTGCTAAACAAAGAATGGAGATTCGTCACCAATATTGGCTTGGAGCGTTTTCTCCTGAAGAACAGGTTGATTTATTCACACACGCTTTAACCGGTGAGATATCTCAGCAGAAACTTCATGAGCCGAATGTTCGTTACTGGAGACAACAAAGAGGTGCAGACAAAATGAATGCGTTGAGCTATTTGTATATTAAAACGTATTTACAGGATGACATTTTAACGAAAGTTGATAGAGCCAGTATGCTTCATTCACTTGAGGTTCGTTCCCCTTTTCTTGATGTAGAATTTGCTCAGTTTGTATCGCAGCTGCCCGGCAAATTTAAAATTCGGGGTTTTACGAGAAAATATATTTTGAGGAAAGCATTACATAATATATTGCCAAAGGAAATAATTAATCGTTCTAAAAAAGGATTTGGTATACCCATTGCGTATTGGTTTCGCAACGAACTCAAGGGTGCTATTAAGGATCATTCTTTCTCGAAAAACCTTGAAAGCATAGGCATGCGAAAGGATGTTGTTAACACGATAGTTGAACAACATCTGTCGGGCAAAAAGGACAATAGAAAGAAATTGTGGGCTCTTTTTGTCTTAGATAATTGGCTGAAAAAACATAAAGTACGAATTGGGAAATAAGATATAAGGTGTGAGGGGGGCGTTATGCAATTCGAGACCAACAAAAGCGAACACTATAAGAGAAAAGATTATTGTGACAATGATAAAACAAAATTGTTTTTGAGTGTTGTCGTTCCTCTTTTTAACGAGGAGGAAAGTCTTGAGAAGCTCTATAGTGAGATATGCTCTTCGCTTGAGAAAATTGAAGGGGGTGTTCAACTTATCTTTGTTGATGATGCCAGCACTGATAATTCTTTAAGCGTTATACGAAAAATTGCAGAAAGAGATAAGAGGGTGCACATCATAGCTTTTCGAAGAAATTATGGACAGACCGCAGCACTGCAGGCAGGATTTGATCATGTATGTGGTGAAGTAGTTATTACGATGGATGCCGATCTGCAAAACGATCCGAACGATATTGAAACCTTACTGAGGAAAATAGACGAAGGGTATGATGTTGTCTGTGGGTGGCGAAAAAAAAGGAAGGATAAAACGCTGCGGAAATTGTTTTCAATGGTTGCTAATTTTCTTATCAGTTGGCTTACGGCGAGTACAGGACAAAAGGTGCATGATATGGGTTGTACCTTCCGCGCATATCGCAAATGGATTGTAAAAGAGATGAAATTGCATGGTGAGATGCATCGTTTTATTCCTGCTTTAGCAGCATTACAAGGAGCGACCGTTACAGAAATTGAAGTAAATCATAGAAAACGCTTGTATGGCAAAAGTAAATATGGATTTGAACGTGTTTTTAAAGTAGTTCTTGATTTAGTGACTATACGCTTTTTTACAACGTCTGCAACGCGTCCTATGTATTTTTTTGGAAAGATTTCAGCAGTGTTAACATGTGTTGGTTTAATGATATGTGGTTTGGTTGCACTTCTGCAGCTTTTTTTTAATAGCGGATTCAATGTTAATTCCTATTTATTGATTTTAATGATGACTGCATTTATTGCTGTGCAATTTGTGGTACTTGGTTTGCTCGGGGAGATCATAATGCGGTTTTATTATGAATCAAACGATAAAACTTTTTATTGCACAAAAGATCTTAGTTGATTCAATTTAATTTTAACCATTATGACAAATTGAATACCATAAAAAATACGTATGACAACAAGACCAATAAAAATATATTTTGGCGACCTTACCTACACAACGCTTTCCTTGGCAACTGAAGCATTTCCTTTGAATATCGGTTTTATTGCTGCAACATGCCAAAAGCGGTTTGGAAAAGATATAGACGTACAATTGTTTAAAAATATAGATGAGCTTGATAATGCAATTCGTACCGTACCACCTGCCCTATTAGGTTTGAGTAATTATCCGTGGAATTATAGGCTTGGTAAGGCATTTTTTACAATGGTAAAAGGATTTTCACCAAGCACGGTTACCATAATGGGAGGGCCCAATATACCACTTATGCATAGCGAGTGTATTGAATTTATTCGCAATCATCCAATGATAGATTTTTATACCTACTTAGAAGGGGAACAGGCCGTTAGTAATATTGTAGAAAGAATCATGGCATCTAATATGGATATGGAAAGGATAAAAAGTGTACCGATCGATGGAAGCATTGGGCGTATCAATGATGTGGAGGTTCTTGAGGGAATGAGGCTTGAGAGAAGAGTGCATTTGGATGAAATACCGTCTCCGTATTTAACTGGTTTAATGGATAAATTTTTTGACAGTAAATTGAGTCCTATGATAGAAACGCACAGGGGATGTCCTTTTATGTGCACGTATTGCCATGAAGGAAATAATGCGATTTCAAAAGTCAATTACTTTTCTCTTGATAGAGTTTTTGCAGAGTTAGATTACATTGCAGCACATGTACCAAAAGAGGTAACGAACCTTATGTTTGCTGATCCGAATTTCGGGATGTATGAAAGGGATTATTTAATAGCGCAACATATCGCTCAGATTCAAGAAAAGAGAGGATGGCCTCTTTCCATTTTTGCTTCGACCGGAAAGAATAAGAAGGAAAGGATTGCTAAGACTGTCAAAGTTTTAAAGGGAACGATGAAAGTATGGTTGTCGGTGCAGTCTATGGATGATGTTGTTTTAAATGAAGTTAAAAGAAAAAATATTGATGTCGATACAATGATGGGATTAACGAATACGTTAAATGAAATGGGTATCCCAACGGCTTCAGAATTAATCTTAGCGTTACCCGGTGAAACATATGCAAGTCATCTTAAATCTATCGCGCAACTTATTGAAGCAGGCATCGATTTTATAACTACCTATTCATTAATGTTATTAAATGGGACAGAATTAAACACAAAAGCCAGCAGAGAAAAATATGGGATTCAATCACGTTTTCGAATTATTCCAAGGGATTTTGCTCGGTTAAAAAGTGGTGAAATAATTGCTGAAATTGAAGAAGTCGTTGTCGCGACTAATACACTTTCTTTTAATGAATACCAAAAAGCACGAGTCTTTCATTTGATCCTTAACGTTATTTACAATGGAAAAGGGTATGGTGCGTTATTCAAATATTTGAGGGAAAAAAACATTTCCGTTTTTACCTTATTGAAGCATTTGGTTGAACACATTGATTATGCTCCATCCTCTGTAAAAGCATTAGTGCGGCAGTTTAGGGAAGATACGAGAAATGAATTATGGGAATCAAGGGAGGACTTACTTGTGTTTATACAAAAAGAGGAAACATTTCAGCAATTAGTAGCTGAAGAAGTGGGTGTTAATCTTCTTCAAACATATATCGTTAAAAGTTTAGAAATAATGAATGATTGGATTTTTTATGTGTTTGAAAGCATTGAAAAAATATTAACGGATGAAAGACTTACAAGCGAAGAACTTTCTATGCTTCGTGACATTAAATTCTATTGTTTAGGAAAGGTCCATAATATCTGGGGGAATAACCGCAATGCTGATAATCCTATTTATACTTTGCAGTATGATATTAATAAATGGCTTAAGGAAAACTCCTCTCATGCTTTGCAATGGTATAAATTACCATCCCCTCATTTATTTCAATTTTGTTTTTCGGAAACACAAAAAGAGGAAATGAATAGCTATCTCGAACGTTTTGGTGTAACGCCTACAGGCATCGGCCGGATTATTATGAAAATGGATATGGTGCATATCTGGAGAGAGGCTGTTCTTTTGTCGCCTCAATATTCTAGTGCAATGAATTAGTGTAATACGTTAGTTGAATGAATACAAAGATGAAAATTAATCACGACATTATTCAGAAAAGATCGGTTTTAAAACGTATGAAACAATGGCGTAATGAACGCAATATTATTAAATATTTTTTGAATCGTTTTGAATGGCATTCGTATCCACGATTGTCTGTCGTGAGAGCGTATCCTATCCATATTGACATAGAACCTACTAGTTATTGTCAACTTCAGTGTCCAATGTGTTTTCGACAACATAGAAAAGTTGAAAAACAAGGGCATATGTCTTTTGATTTGTTTAAAAAGATTATTGATGAAATTGAGGGGAAGGTATATTCGATTAAATTCACAGGTCGAGGAGAGCCTCTTTTAAATAAAGAGCTACCTCGTTTTATCGAATATGTCAAAGGTAAAAAATTTGGAGAAGTTGCGTTAATTACGAATGGGCAACTTCTTACTGAAAGCTTGATGCATACGTTTATTGATAGTGGTTTAGATAGGATCGCTTTTTCTATTGATGGCTTAAAAAAACAATATGAGAGCATACGTTACCCCATGCGGTATGAAGAAATTTACGCGATTGTTAAGACGTTGTATAACCTGCGAAAAAGCAGAGAGGCATCAAAACCTATTATTCGGATACAGTCAGTTCATACTTCTATTGAAGATGAAAATGAATTTCTTAAACGATGGAATCCGATCGTAGATGATATTCTTTTTTTGTTTTATAAAGACTATGCACTCAGAACATATAATGATAAACAGGCGAGATATGCATGTCCTCTTTTGTATCAAAGAATGATGATTCACTGGGACGGGACGATTCCTATGTGTGTTAATGATGAATATGAAGAGACAATCCTCGGTGATGTAAATACGAAGAGTATACAAGCGGTTTGGAAAGGAAGCTGTTATCACCAAGCCCGCCTTGTTCATCGAAAAGGATTACGAGATAAAGTCTATGCAAATTGTTCAAAGTGTGCGTTGCACCGTGAAGGACATGGAAAGAGTTTTTGGGGAGAGGAAAAGATAATTCGCGATACATTATGTAACGAGGCGTTATGTTAGAGACTTTAATAATTCCTGAAAACGTAAGACGTGAACACGTGACGTGTGATTTGTGTGGTTCGGATAAGTTGGAAGAATGGGATAGAGCACGCACTAATAATCTTTCTCGGTGTCGTCAGTGCGCCCTTATTTTTACTAATCCTCGAATCGCAGAGTGGCAGGAAAAAGATCGTATCGTGTATGCAAAGGATTACTTTCAACAAAAGTCTCGGATGACTCATAAACTTGTGAGGGCGCGGACACGTGTGTTTAAAAGTGAAATACGGGCAATAAAACAATATATTCCTCAAGGGAGAATTCTCGATGTCGGATGTGGCACTGGTGCCTTTCTCAGTTCGTTTGGCAATAATTGGGACAAGTATGGTTGCGACACATCGTCATATGCGCTCGATATTGCAAAACAGAAAGGCATAAAAATTTTTCATGATGAATTTGAAAATCTCGATTTTGATAACAGTCAGTTTGATGTTATTTGTTTTAGGGCATCATTGCACCATACCTATTCACCGCAACTTTGTTTAAAAAAAGCATATACGCTGTTAAAAAGTAACGGACTTATTGTCATTAGTATGAGTAATAACGTTGATAGCGTTTGTGGGCGTCTTTTTAAGGCACATATTAAATCATATGAGCAGGCCCATAATTATTTATTTTCAAAAAACACTTTAATTGCATATCTTACGATGGCTGGATTCAAAATAGAAAAAATTAAACATCCTTATTTTGGGACTGGGTATGAATCGGTAAAAGACTTTTTGTCCATTGTTCCACTCTATTTGAAATATTGTTATTTGAAGAAAAAAATGAGACTTAATCAGCCGGATACATATAATTTCAAGTCCCCAACTTTTTACGGAAACTATATTAGTGTTTATGCACAGAAATAATGCACATGGTATGCGTTATTGTATTTTTATAGTTACATAACCAGCTGATTGCGGATAGATAATATATGGAATTTGCTATTAGTGAAAGGCGAAAAATCGGCGGTGCACATCCTGTGTTTATCATTGCTGAAGTAGGCAATAATCATCAGGGAGACTTTAATGTAGCACGTCAGTCAGTGGATTGTGCAGCCGACGTTCATGCTGATGCAGTAACGTTTCAGCACACTCCGCTAAGGTCATACTGTGTTCACACATTGCATGATGATCCCCGTATAGCTTTATTAAAACAATGTGAACTTTCTTTTGAGCAATTGCAGAAATTGAGGATGCGTGCAAAAGAAAAAGGATTAGCTTTTTCCGTGAATGTAGAAAATGCAGAAATGTTGGACAAAGTGCTCAAGCTGGGGATTGATTTCATTAAGTTATGTTCAGCAGACTTAACCAATACACCTTTTATTAAGTACTGTGCTTCTCAACAAAAACCAATCTTTTTTTCTACAGGAGGAGCATATATTGAAGAAATTCAAGTAGCCTATGATGCAATGAAAAAAGCAGGATTGCGTCATTATGTTATTTATCACACTAATTCTGGATATCCGACACCTATGAGTGAGGCCAATATTAGACAAATGGACCTGCTCCATGATCGTTTTGGCGGAGTGAAAGGTTATTGTGATCACACCGGTGATATTATTCCGCCTATTGTTGCTGTTTCAAGAGGGGCAAAGGTTATCGAAAAACATATTACCGTATGCAGGGCATCAAAAGGAATAGACTGGATGGTTTCGCTTGAGCCTCAAGAGTTTGAACGTATGGTTACCTATATACGGCAGGCAGAATCTTCTCTAGGAAGTATAGTGAAAGAACCAACACGGTTTGAAACGGAAACGCGGCTGTTTAAACGTAAAAGTATTATTTCGAAGACGAATATTCCTGCTGGAAAAATTTTTTCAGAAGAAGATTTTTGTTATAAATTGCCCAGCACTGGAATTTCTCCCGTTGATGTAGATAAGGTTGTCGGAAGAAAAAGTCTCGTTGATATTGCGGAAGATGTTGTAATCTTACCTACCTATGTAGAGGGGTTTAAATGAATATTGCGGTAATTCAAGCACGAATGGCGTCGCGACGGTTGCCAGGAAAAGCTCTTATGCTGCTGGGGTCATATCCATTGATCTATTACGTTATTAGTCGCACAAAGAAAATCCAGGGGATAGATAAAATTATTCTGGCAACATCCCACAGAAAAGAAAATGATCCGCTTGCCACGTATGCCGATTCATTAGGAATAGAAGTATTTCGTGGCGATGAAGATAATGTTTTAGAGCGGTTTCATCTTGTTGCTCAAGCAACGGGAGCAAAAAACATTATAAGAGTTACCGGAGATAATCCTCTCATTGATTTTAACAGTATGTCGCTATTATTGAAATATCATTGCGACAATAGAAATGATTATACCTGTGCGGCGGGGTTTCCCGTTGGGTCTATTGGTGATATTTTTTCTCGCCAGGCCTTGGAGGAATCATATTTACATGCAAACGGAAAAGAATTAAATGATCATGTGGATTTGTATATTTTAGAAAATCAGAATAAATTTAAAATTATGTTGTATCAATTAAAACCTGATCTATCGACTTATCGATGGACGATTGACAGTCAAAGCGATCTCGATATTATGAAGGCTTTTTTAAATACTGCATCAGAATCAATCATTGCTTTAGGCATGAATCAACTAATAGACAAAGCTGTTCAGGCAAGGTTTTCAGAAACAATGACTTCGCGGAAGGTGGAGGTGTCAAAAGAAAATATGCATTCAGCACAGTTAGCCAAAAAAATTGTCAATAAATGTGACATTCAAAAACATGCGCTGGCGTGTTGGGATAGCAAGAATGAACAGGTGGTATTTAATAACGAAAGAGGATAAATAAAATATGGATGTGAATTTAAAAAATAAAGTTGCGTTAGTATGTGCGTCGTCTCAAGGGATGGGATATGCGTGTGCGGCATTGTTAGCAAAGGCAGGGGCTCATATTATTATATGTGCTAGAAGAAAAGGTCTGTTGCGTGCAGCTGCAGAAAAATTAAAAAAAATCGGTCCCGGTAGAGTTTTATCAATACAAGCAGATGTTTCGAAGCAAGATGATATCAAACGCGTTGTCACATCGTCTATAAAAAGTTTTAAAACTATTAATATTCTTATTAATAATGCAGGAGGGCCTCATCCTGGAACCATTGAATCATTAACGGATCATGATTGGTATGAGGCAATCAATCTTAATTTGATGAGTACAATACGATTTTCTTCTTTAGTGGTTCCCCATATGAAAAAAAAGAAATGGGGGCGCATTATCAATATAGTATCGATTGCAGCAAAAGCGCCTATAAAAGGCATGGGATTATCGAATACGGTACGTGCCGCGGTGTTAGGTTTTGCAAAAACGTTATCCCAAGAGGTTTCTCAATATGGGATTACGGTTAATTCTTTATGTCCGGGGGCTATTGCAACGGAAAGATTTGAGAGGCTTATTGCTATTGATGCAAAAGAAGCTGGTAAATCGGTTAAAGAAATTAAAAAAGAAATAGCTAGTTCTATTCCTGTTAAATTTATTGCTGAACCAAACGATTTTGCTCAGCTCGTATTGTTTTTAGCTTCTCCGGAAGCACGATATATCAATGGTGCCGTGATATCAGTTGACGGGGGAGAATACAAAGGACTTATTTAATCAATGGATTACTAATGGATGTTTTTTAATATTAAAAGGTGATGTATGAATGTTCTTGCTATTGGTGCTCATTTTGATGATGTTGAAATTGGATGTGGTGGTGCAATTGCTAAGCATCGTAAGAATGGTGATCGGGTCATTGTACAGGTCGTCACGCATTCGAAATATAATAACCACAACGGGGATTTAATCCGAGAAAAGGACGAGGCATTGCACGAGGGGAAAAAAGCTGCTGAAATCTTAGACTATGAGCTTATATGTAATAACTACGAGACAAAACATGTCCAGTTTAATCATGTTCTTATCGAAGACATTAATAAAGTGATTGATGCTTATCATATTGATTTAGTGTATACCCATTGGGATAAAGATGTTCATCAAGATCATCAAGCTATAGGAAGGGCTACGCTCGCTGCCGCACGAAAGGTTCCGAGCCTTTTAATGTATCAAAGTAATCTTTATATGAATACCAATCCTTTTAGTGCAAATTATTTCATTGATATATCAGAATTTATAGATGTAAAGATGAAGGCGATTTGTTCACACGCATCGGAAATAAAAAAATTCGGTGATGAGTGGACAGACTTTTGGTTTAGCGAAGCAAAGAATAATGGCAAGAGATTTAATGTTCGATATGCGGAAGCTTTTTACTTAGTTAAATATTTATGGTGAAGGAGAACGCGTGATTATTAGTATACATCAACCTGAACATTTGCCCTGGATGGGACTCATATCAAAAATATATCATGTTGATGTATTTGTTTTGTTAGATACCGTTCAATACAGAAAAAATTATTTTCAAAATCGTAATCGTATTTGTTATAGGGATAAATATAAATGGATAACCGTTCCTGTTAAAAAGACCGGGTTGCATACGTTAATAAAAGATGTCCTTATTGATAATGCGCAGCCATGGAGACAAAAATATCTTAAACTTTTATATAATAGTTATTGCAAGACACCTTTTTTTAAACAATTTAAAGATAATCTTTGGGAAATATACTTAAGACCATGTGTGTATTTGTCAGAGTTAAATATTGCTTTGATTAAATATATTCTTAAAGTTCTTGAAATAGATACACAAATATTTATCGCTTCAGAATTTGTGTTACCGGTTGTTGGGGGTGGTACTCAAGTGGTATTGAATATTTGTAAATATCTTGAAGCTGAAAGTTATTTATCGGGTTCTTTTGGAAAGGATTACCTCGATGAAAATATTTTATTACAATCGGGGGTTAAAGTTCGTTATCAGGATTTCAAACATCCCATATATTTACAAGCGCAAAGTCCTTTTATGCCGTCATTAAGTATAATTGATACGCTATTCAATTGCGGTGCACAAAAGACAAAAGAGCTTATTAAGGAGAGTATTCCCGACGAAATTTTTATATGAAAACGGTACAAATTAAAGATAAAAAGATAGGTGATGGATATCCTGTTTATATTGTGGCAGAAATCGGCGGCAATTTTTCAACCTATGAGGAGGGGAGGCGGTTGATTGAAGAAGCAATTGCCGCGGGAGTGAACGGGATAAAAATCCAGACATTTAAAGCTGATACCCTCGCTGCACGGTCAGCGCGATATGAAATGGAAAACACCGGGAATATTTCTCAATGGGAACTATTTAAAGAATATGAATTGTCAGAGGCAGTACAGTTTAAATTATTTAATTTTATGGCGGGTAAAGAACAGGCATTTTTTTCAACGCCCAGTCATTATGCCGATGTGGAATTTTTAGAACAGTTTCATCCCCCTGTGTATAAAATTGGAAGTGATGATTGGATAAATATCCCCTTTCTTCGTTATGTCGCGCGATTAAGGCGTCCAATTATTATGTCCTTAGGGATGTGTACAATGCATGAAGCAGAAGATGCTGTTTCCGCAATTTTAGAGGAGGGGAATAATGACCTTGTTTTGATGCATTGTGTAACCGCGTATCCTGCTAAAAAAGAACATTCCAATTTAAAAGTAATCCAATCTTTAAAAGAGAAATTTAATCTGCCGGTAGGGTTTTCTGACCATTCTATTGGTTATGATATGAGTTATGCCGCGGTTGCACTCGGTGCACATGTTGTAGAACGACATTTTACCTTAGACAAAAGTGCCAAAGGACCGGATCACCAATTTTCATTAACCCCTCAAGAAATGAAAGAATTCGTTGCAGGCCTGCGAGAACTTGAAATTGCTTTAGGCGATGGTGTTAAAAAGCTTTCTGGTGAAGAGTTGCTCAATCGCAAGAATAATTCTAAAAGTATTGTTTCAACTCAAAATATTCACGCCGGTGACATTTTAGATCATGGTAAAATTGCGATTAAAAGGCCCGGTATGGGAATAGAACCAAAGTTTATCGAGCAGATTATAGGGAAAAGAGCAATTGCTGACATTGAGGCAGAACAGGCGATTACGTGGGAGATGATCAAGTAAAAATGGTGGTAAGAAAAAAAAAGACAGTAAAAAAAGAGTTGAAAATCCTTGGCCTCATTTTGGCGCGAGGTGGTTCGACGGGAATTCCTGGAAAAAATATTAAAGAGTTCTGTGGAAAGCCTTTAATTGCACGTACGATCGAATGTGCGCAAAATAGTCAAAAGATAAATAGGATTATTACTTCAACTGATTCTGAGGAAATAGCTGCTATTGCAAAACAGTATGGTTCTGAAGTCCCTTTTATGCGCCCCTCGCATTTATCTCAAAAATTATCACGGGGTTTTGAGTTGTATCGTTATGTGATTTCAAAGTTAAAAGCAGATGAACGTTATGAACCCGATATTGTTTGTATACTTTTACCGACCTGTCCGTGTAAGGGATCTCAAGATATTGATGATTCGATCACAAAGCTTATTGACACCCGCTGTGATTGGGTTTTTACTATCTGTCCTGTTGAGCATCATCCGCAACGGTTTTTTGTTTTAGATGGTGACAGGATGCATCCTTACGTAAATGAACCGAATACCGTTATCTGGGGTAATAGGCAGGAACTTCCCGCACTCTATAGAATGAGTGGTGCTGCCATTGTTACGTGGCGTAAGCATATTGAAAATAATGAAGAGTATAATATTGATAATGTACGTTATAAAAAAACGGATGTCCGTTATATTATTACCCCTCATGAAAGAGCAATGGATATCGATACACCGCTGGACTTTACTCTTGCAGAAGAGGTATTTAAAAACCTTTATGTCAAAGAAGGAACGTTATAAATGTTTCCCGAAGAGATTTATTTAGAGCCGACTAATTTTTGTAACTTTAAATGTATTATGTGTCCTCACGGCTATGAGGGAATGGTCAAAAATAAAGGCTTCATGGATTATGAGCTCTTTAAAAAGATAATCGATGATTGTCGTCAATATCCCGGAATCATTCTTGCTTTGCATAATATGGGTGAATCGTTGTTGCATCCGCAGATAGCCGATATGTGCACGTATGCATCAAAGGCTGGCTTAAAAACTATGCTGCACACTAATGGATCATTGTTAACGCCGGAATTGAGCAAAAGATTGGTAGGATCGGGATTAAAGAAGCTTTCTTTTAGTTTTGAAGGGGAAGATGCATTAACCTATGAAAAGATACGGGTTAATGGCATATATAAAAACGTTTTAGACAATATTCTTACCTTTTTGGAAATTAATCAAGGCAAAGTAACGGTAACTATTCAGATATTGCGATTCAACATGAATGATAGTCTCGAACCCGATGCTGCATTTAAAGAGTTGTTTAAAAAATATAAGGTTAATTTTTATATCTACAAAACGGGAAGTTGGAAGGGTGATGTTAAAACGCATAGTGCCTATCGGTTGGCAAAAAAAAGATTTTCGCCTATCGTATGTCCTTATTATCAAAGAAAAATGATAACTATTGGGTGGGATGGCATTGTTAGAGGGTGTTGTCTTGATTATAATACCGAAAATCCTCTGGGTGATCTTAAAAAATCTTCAGTGCAGGATGTATGGGGCGGTATTCTTCGTCGAACATTAGGGGAGAAGATAGCTGCTTTACAATATGATGAAATTCATCTTTGTCGCCATTGCGATGCCCCATATCAAATTCAAGAAGACGATACTAATAAATACTTTGAGAAGGCGGGAGTCGTTAAGATTGGATATCGTCCAGCATTAATTGAGTAAAAGAACTATTTTAAGTCTATGAAAATGAACAAAAAGCTTTGTATTGGTATATTTGCGTGGGGCGATTATCTTATGGGAATGGGGCATGTGTATCGACAATTACGTCTCTTTGAGCACGTAAACCAAAGGGGATGCGATATCACTTTTTATACTTTTCGCAATAGTACTGTAGAAAAATTATTGCGGGGAAAAATTGCATATCAATGTGTTCACAGTATTTACGATATTGATCCCAAAAGAAGGTTTACGCACTTTGTTTTTGATGTCTTAAATGTTCCATTAGAAGATGTGAAATATATACGAAACAAAACCGATATGATTGTCTCATTTGATAATAATGGTAAAAGTCTTAATCGTTGCGATGTTTCATTTAACTGTTTATATCCGAACTCACGGAAAAATGTTGTGTCTGATTATGAGTATCTAATATTGCCAGACGAATGTCTTATTTATCAGAAAAAAAAGAAGCTGTCAAAAATTAAAAAAATACTTGTCATGCAGGGAGGGACCGATACGTATGGCGTCTTGCTACGGTTAGCGAGGGTGCTACCGCAGTATTTTCCACATCTACAGTTTACCTTTATAACAGGATCATTATGTATCTATAAAAATGAATTAATAAAAATTATACAAGCACAATCTAACGTGAACGTTGAATTTGATATCAGCTCACTTCATAAATTTGCTGCTTGCCATGATGTTGCTATTACCGGTGGTGGTATGGGTATGTTTGAAATAGCAGCGATGGGGATACCGGTTATAGCCTGTACACAAGAACTGAAGGAACTAAAAACAATGATGACGGCGCACAAGAAAAAGATAATCATTACTATGGGGTTGACCAGTACGTTGACTGATACACAGTTAATAAAAAGCGTACAAAGAAGTGTGAGTAATATACCAAATCTTAATCAACTATCATCCCGCGCAAAAGAAAAATTAAATTGTAATGGGATAAAAAAAATTTTAAGAAGGGTGGGAATATTAGATGAATGCACAATCGAAGATTCAAAATCAGGTCGCAGAGCTAAAAACTCACTATACCTTCCAAAAAGTTAAAGAAATACCTTTTGATTTGCTCGTATCTGACTTTGCCTTTGACGAAAGATATATGTTTGTAATATTTCGCAATAGT
>JAHJGZ010000200.1 GCA_018823795.1 Candidatus Omnitrophota bacterium | reverse complement strand
TGTGGCGAAAAAGGATGGATATGATAGAGCAGAAAAAACATAAAGGTATTGAAAGAAAGCTGAAAAGGAATTTTTCTTTAAAAGGGATGAATACTTTTCAGATAGAAGGACAGACCGCATGCTTTTTGGAAGCGAAAAACACAGATGTCCTCTGTAGTGCGATCAAATGGGCTCAGGAGAAAAAGTTTCCTTGGTTTACAATAGGAAAAGGTTCAAATGTTCTTATCACAGATGAAAAATTCATGGGGGTAGTTATCCGGTTAAAAGGAACATTTGATCGAATCACAGTAAAAGAGAAGGAAAAGATTGTAAAAGTTGGCGGTGGTTGTTTGCTTTCAAAAGTTGGACACTCTTTGATCAATTTAGGATGGGAAGGATTTGAATTTATGACTGTTATACCCGGGACCGTTGGCGGTGCAATTACGATGAATGCTGGCATGCCGGGAACCGGTGAAATAAAAGATGTGTTAAAGACTGTTCGTATTATTAAAGATGACTGCTCATGTAAAATTTTAAGTAACAAGGAACTTCACCTTGGATATAGAAGTTCTCAATTGCAAAGCAAAAAGTGTGTTATTATTGAGGCAACGTTCAATTTAAAGAAACGTAATAATAAAAAAGCTTTAGAAAAGAAGGCGCAGTCGCTTGCTTATAATAGAAAAGAAAAATTTCCTTTGGGATTTAAAAGTGCCGGCTCGATTTTTAAAAATCCCCAGAATGGTACGTCGGCAGCGTGGTATATTGAGAACGCAGGACTCAAAGGTTTTAGAATAGGGGAGGCGCACGTCGCTCTTCAACATGCGAATTGGATTGTTAATACAGGCCGCGCGCGCGCGTGTGATATACGAGATATCATTAAACATATTCAAAATGTAGTTTATGAAAAGTATAAAGTGAAACTTGAGCGAGAGATTGTCTATATTCCTGAGGATATGCAAGCGTAAAAATTTCTTATTGATGAATCCTGAGCTATAGTTTATAGATGGTGCATCCGCAATGGAGCTGGCAAGCTGTTGGTTGAAAGTATTATAATATTATTAATACAATGATTTTTATTAAGGAATTATTATGGAAGAAATCATAGTAAAAGAAGAATTTAACTTCCAACACAAAGATATTTTTCGTAGACGAGCGCTTAATTGGCTTTTAACGATGCAGATAAACCAAACGCGATTTCGAATGGTTGCCGGTGGTGGACAAACTATTTTTACCTCGTGTTTTGCTCTTTTTCTACTGTATCTTCTCCGCAAACAGAACGTATTCCCTCAACGAGAGAAAGACGTGTGGGCTGCATATATAAACTCTTTTCAGGATAAAGATAGCGGCTATTATGTACCTGCGAATTATAATGGTGAATTACATTCAAAAGTGGTCCATCAGTTAACTTGTTTTTGTCTCAGTGCTCTTCATATCGTTGATGGAAAGCCACAATATCCATTTACATTTTTAAAAAAGTGGCTTTCATCAGAAAACGTCGAAGAGTATGTAAGAAATATTGGATGTTTTAAAGGAAAACCAATGACGGGAAATATGGCTATGTTTCTTGCCATTTTTTTAACATACCAATATGAAACACACAAAGATCTTTTCGCTCTTGATCAGCTTAACAAATGGTTTAATTGTCATAATAAGGCACAGAATCCTCGTACGGGTTTTTGGGGAAATTCAATAGGAACAAAGTCCTATGCTGGTTTTCAAAATGCTTTTCATCAGTTTCTCGTATACTCTTACTGGGGAAAACCGGTGCAATATCATACCAAGATTGTTGATACCATTTTGTCATTACAGGCACCCGATGGATTTTTTGCTCCGTATCCTGGCGGTGGAGGCTGTTGGGATTATGATGCTGCTGATATCCTTATTAATTGTGGATATTACCGAGGATATAAGCAAGAAGAAATCAAGGATTCTTTAATACGTTTATTAATGGCTATACTTGCGAGTCAAAATACTGATGGTGGTTTTTGTGAATCACAGAAAAGACCGATGTATTTTGGTGACGTATTTTCGGGTGATAATAAAAAATTCATATTGAGCGGTCATGACCCCTCTGTGTGGTATTATCGCTTGCGCACGACGGCAAGTATTTCACGCAGCAAAATGGCAAGAATATATACCCATTGGACGAGTGACGGTAGATTGTGGAACCAAAGTGATCTATGGAATACCTGGTTTAGATGTTTAACGATAGTGGCAATTGATACGGTGTTGAGTGGTGATCAAAAAATGGATAAGACGGGGTGGCATTTTCATAAATCAATAGGATTAGGGTATTTTAGAGGTAAATAACGATTGAACAGCTATAACAAAATACATGAACATATTAGTCATACCAGATAAATCCTACCCATTACATCATGCACTCCTAGAACATATCTTTTATCGAATTCTACCCGAGAGAGGCCATAAAATAACATGGTTGCTTCCTTCATCAAAAGTAAACACGTTTAATGAATCGAAGCAATGGGGAAGCACCGATGTTATTTTGAATCCTTTTATTAATAGTAATGAAAGGATTTTGCAGGTGAAATATTTCTTGTATACGAAGTTTCGGAGTATGTGGCAGATAATACGTATTGCGCGCGAACGGAATATAGATATAATTTTTGTACGAAACGACCTAACCGCAGCGCTCATTGCCTCTATTGCTGCGCGAAGACTCGGTATTCGTTTTGTATACTACCTAGGATTTCCAATCCAAGAGGCAATTCTTGAAGGAGCGCGGCGTGGGTTACATCGTTCACGCATCTTGGGGCCTTTATATGTGAGCTATGCGTTACCGCTCAGAAATTGGCTCACAAAACGTGCAGATTTTGTTTTTACCATGAGTACGTTTTGGCAAAAAAAGATAATTAAAAAATTGTCTCTGTCATCCGATAAAGTAGGAGTTTTGCCGTTTGGCTTTGACACCTCTGTGAATACGCACACAATAGATAGAAATATTATACGGAACAAATTTAATATCAATGAAAATTCAGTTATCTTGTATATGGGAACAATTATTCCCTTAAGAAATGTGACAATTCTCATTGATATTTTAGAACGAGTAATAGCTATAAGGCAGGATGTACGTTTGATTATATTGGTAGGAAAAGGTAATAACCATCTCATTGACAGTTTTAAGAAAAAATTTGAAGAACGTAATTTACATCATTATGTAATCTTTGTTCCGACAGTTCCTCATTCTGAAGTACCCCTATATATTCGAGCAGCAGATGTTGGCCTTTCACCTGTTGAAAAGATTCCTGTCTATGAAGTCAGTTCTCCCGCTAAATTTATTGAAATGTTGGGGATGGGGTTACCAGTTGTTGCATCAGATATTCCTGAACAGAAGAATATTCTGGAACAAACCCGTGCTGGGCTCACAGTTCCTTTTGAGCCGACAGCATTTGCTAATGCGATACTGCATATACTAGAACATCCTGCGGAGGCTCAACAGATGGGACAGGAAGGCCGCAAATATGTAGAGCAGGAACGAGGTTTTGAAACACTCGCATCTCATGTGGAGAGCATACTTAAAAGAATCCTAACTGATTGAAATAAAATAGTTTACAATATTGTCAATGTACCGTATACACCCACCTTTATATTGATTAAAATCAAATATTTTTCCATAACGAACCTATCTTAATAGACTTCAGAACAAGCCGGGAAATCTATTGACTTTAATTTGAACTTCCTTATAATATAGCGTTCAATGAATGAACGCCTCATAAAAGAAGATATTTTCAAAGTTCTCCGCCTTTTATCCTCAAATGACGATTTGAGTCAGCGTGAAGTTTCTGCTCATCTTAAAATATCACTCGGTAAAACAAATTATCTCCTTAAGTCACTCGTCCAAAAAGGGTTGGTAAAAATTACTAACTTTACCACGTATGATCAAAAGCTTAAAAAAGTCAAATATATTTTAACGAAAGAGGGATTTGAGGAAAAATTACATCTTACCTATTATTTCTTGAAACAAAAGGCTGAAGAATACGTTGAATTAAAGAAAGAGTTGGAGAAAAGTTCTGATAGGCCAGTCGAGCGTAGTGAAGAGATGCCCGTTATGCCAAAAACAATTGAACGAGAGTTACAGGAGACGGTGACATGATAACGGATAGATTGACTCATTTAGAAAAGCTAGAAAATCAGAGTATTTTTATCATCAGGGAAGCATACCGACAGTTTAAAAAGGTAGCGATGTTGTGGTCAATCGGGAAGGATTCGACAACGCTTCTGTGGCTCCTCAGAAAAGCATTTTTTGGTTTTATACCTTTTCCGGTGCTTCATATTGATACGGGATATAAATTTAAAGAAATCTATGAATTTAGAGATCAATATACGCACACCTGGGGATTAAATTTGATTGTTGCAAAAAATCAAGAAGCGATTGATCAAGGCGTAAGCCCACAGACAGGTAAACTTGAATGTTGTAATGAATTGAAAACGAGTGCGCTGAAAAAAAGTCTTGAGAAACATAAATTTAAAGCACTGTATCTTGGCATTCGGCGTGATGAACATGGGATTCGTGCAAAAGAGAGAGTTTTTTCTCCTCGTGATGAAGATTTTGAATG
>JAHJGZ010000020.1 GCA_018823795.1 Candidatus Omnitrophota bacterium | reverse complement strand
CCCGCCACTCTTTAAAGCCGAATCTATTGATATAAAAAGGATCGAAGAACTATTGTCCGTTATCGAAGAATTTGCCAGAAAATGCTTACAAGAAAAAATTTATCTTTATCTTGCCCGGCCGGTCCCGCGGTGTATGTTTGATGACAAAAAATGGCAAGAACTGAGGCATTTAATGCTTATAAAATCAAAATGTCTTGTTGGATATAGGGGAAACTTTGCGAGCAGGATAGTGGTCAATCCGGATCTTTCAGTCTTTGGGTGTTTTAATAATCAAAAAAAGGCAGACAATATTTTGCGGTTTAATGATTTAGAAAAGCTAAACGAATTTTATACGAATGATTTTAAAAAACACATTTCACACTGTATACTTGGACTTGCGCACAATTGTAAATACTTTAATAGAGGAGAATGCTATGGTGCATGTTTTGCGTATAAAAAAAATAAATAGACCGCACATTAACCAAGACATTTAAAAAAATAGGCAAATGTTACTATGTGTGTAGTATTAATAAATCCATTAGATCCTGTTCCAAAATTTAGCTATCCGACGAATCGTCCTCCTAATGATTTGCTATATATGGAGTCATATTTATATCATCAAGGAATAAAAACGATTTATATTGATATTGAAAATAATCGGTTAACAGAAGATGACTTTAATAAGCAGCTGCGAGAAATAGATGCAACTTACTTTGTAATTAATACCACAGGGAAGGGGTATCATTTTCGGTATCATTTTCGATCATCTTTTAAAAAAGATGAAATAGTGCAAAAGATTATCGCAAACATTAGGGCGCGCAATCCAAAAAGCTTTATCGTGCTTTTTGGTGAAACTTCTAACGTGTTTGTTGAAAAGTATTTTAGTTTCGATGTTGAGTGTATATTGTTTGATGAGCCAGAATACGGAATGCTTGAAATTGTAAGGAAGAAAATTAAAGATTCTAGAGGCTTAACAAATATAAAGGGACTTTATTATAAGCATAATGGTACATTTATAAAAAATCATTCACGCAATACAATGAAAACACTGGATGAATTGCCGCCCCCGCGATGGGAAAACCTTGGAGGCCATTTTTGGGATAGCACCTACAGAGAAAGAAAAGAATTTATAGATATTATGGGCATGAGAGGATGCCCTTATAAATGTACGTTTTGCAAAGCATCGATTTCTAATAAGGTTTTGTATCATTCTCCTTGTTATATGCTCGCTCAGATTAAGATATTAAACAAAGAATATGGTTACACCGATTTTTTTATAAGGGATGCTGGATACTTTGATGAAATATCAAGATGTAAAGAATTGTGCTCTGGGCTAAAAGAAATTAAAGGGATAGTGTGGAAGTGTAATGCGCGTATTGATAATATGAATAGCAAGAAACTTGCTTTAATGAAGGAGGCGGGATGCTCACTTATTGCTTATGGCGCGGAGTCAGGCAATGATCAAACGTTGCATAAAGTTAATAAAAGAATAACGACAAAAAATATTGTGGATACAGTTGCCATAACCAAGCAGGCAGGAATTCAAACAGCCGTTTATTTTCTTCTTGGATTGCCCTGCGAAAGTTTTTTAGACCAGATTAGAAGCATGGCTTTTGCAAGAAAGCTCGACCCTGATATTATATATATATCACAGTACTATTTTTTTAAAAAATCTGAACCTGTAAAAAAAATAGAAAGAACAGTAAAAGAATGTATTAAGTTAATTTCAGTAATGCTATTATTCTTTTGGGGCAGAAAAAAGACTGCTTATTTTTCAAAGATGAGAATCGATACAATAGGAGCCAATTTAAAACATTATAGTATTTCGAAACATAAAATAAAGTGGTGAGAGGCTATTAAGCTTTGGGTTAGTTTCAGTGATATAGTTTTCGTCTTTGATTTTGGCCGTGTGTCACCAGGAATGGTCAATAATTAAGATGAATTATTTAAGAGGGGGAGTATTGCCACGCTAAAAAATAAAGGGGTTTAAGAATTATTCTTAAACCCCTTTATTTATGATTGATAATGATAGAGAGTGCTCTTATTCTTCTGCTTCTTCTGGTGTAGCTTTTGGGTATAGTTCACCTAATACCTGGGAAAGTGCTGTATAAATAGCAGCGCTCCCGCATATAATTCCTTCATAGCCAGCCATTTGTTTTAGAAGGGCGCTGTCGGTAAGGTCAGCAAGTGCCAACAGAAAGAAGAGCAACGTTAAGGTGCCGAATACAAATTGTAGCTTTTTATTTAATTTTAATGAACCAATAAACATACCCGCGGTGAATATTCCCCACATAACCAAATAAGCGACCATCGCTGATCGTTCGGGAGTTCGGGCCCATCCTAATTCTGGTGCGACTAACAACCCAACAAGGGAAAGCCAGAACAAGCCGTATGAGGTAAATGCAGTCGTTCCAAAAGTGTTTCCTTTTTTCCACTCCATAATTCCTGCAATAATTTGCGCGAATCCACCGTAGCATAATCCCATAACAAGAATCATCGAGCCTAAACCGAAAAAACCTGCATTGTGCAAGTTTAAGAGCACTGTCGTCATACCAAATCCCATCAACCCAAGTGGGGCCGGATTTGCTGTTATGTCTGCCATGTTTATTGTTGTCGCATCTTTAAGTCGTATTACCATCTCTCGTCCCATCGTTTCCCCTCCTTTTTTATATGCATATCGGTACGTATTTCTCAATGCCAGAACTTTTTATGATGCATAGCTCTCAACAAAGATATATATAGATATATCGACACTTTCCTTCTTAAAATTAACTTAATTTTTCTTTATTAAAGCGTAACCTTTTGTTATGATACATATTGTGAATAGAGAGAGAATATGTATCTATGGAGCCATAGTTCTTGTATTTGCAATACCCATAGGAATTTTTATCTTTCTTGTTGTTTCATTTTTACCTTCTCGTATTGCTGTTATGCTTTTAGGTCTTGTCGGGTTTACGGTTATGACAGTTGGCCCTTTTTTGGCAATTGGTTTAGAAACAAAATTGCGCGATAAATTTGGAAAAAAAGAAAAATCATCTTGATAATACCATTAAGATATAAATATCAACATTCGTTAATCTAAAGGAGAGAAAACATCGATGGAGAAAAAAATAATAAAAAAAGCGATTTCAGCACCGGCGTTTTTAAATGAGCCGATTGAATACAATAAATCATTTTCACGAGGTATAAAAATAGCCCTTGGCGATGTAACTCTTCTTGAAATATCAGGAACGGCTAGCGTTAATGAAAAGGGAGTAACCCATGCGCCAGGTGATTTTGCCGCTCAGGTAAAGAGAACGTTTGATAATATAACCGCATTACTAAAATCAGAAAATGCTTCGTGGTATGATGTCGTGAGGACTCGGTGCTATATTAAAGATATTAAGCAGCACTATGGCGAGTTTAATACCTATCGAAATAAATTTTACAAAGAGTTAAATCTTGGTCCTTTCCCAGCGAGTATTGCCATACAGGCTCACTTATGTAGACCAGAATTGTTAGTCGAAATAGAAGCGACTGCCATATTATAAGCATTACCATAACAAAATAAAAAAGCCCACTTTCGAAGAAGTTGAAAGCGGGCTTTTTTATAACTGGTGGAAAAAATTCTATATACAGATTAAAGATCGTATGGCTTTACGGTTGCTCTGCCATTAGACTTTACCCGATTAACTGCAGCATCAAGTATACATGCAATTTTTTTATTGATTGCGTCAATGGCATCAGCTGATGTTTGACACCCTTTAGCTTTAATATATTCTTTAACTTTACTGGTCACCGCTAGCGCTTCTTTTGACATCGTTTACCTCCCTTTATTGGTTATTATTGCTTCTGTTTCCCCTTATTTATTAAATGATTTTACTTTTCGCAGGCTTTTCATTATAGTGTAATCACTATGTTTGTAAAGAGTTTTTTAAGCACTACATTTTTTTATCTTTCTATGGTAAAGTAGAGATGGCCACTATGAAAAAGATTTTAAATTCTCTCTTTAGACATCAATGGATCGGCTTTTATTTACTTTTCATAATTTGCTATCTCCTTGTGCGCCCATTACATGCAAATAATGAATGGGAAGAATATGATACACAATGGGTTCATCGCAACCCACAAGCACGATTAACCGTACTCGAACGCGCGCTTAAACATTATCAGACCGCTCTTTCCTATATAAACAAGGAAGATTTTCAACAGGCTGAACGGTTCGCAAAAGATGCGTTGAAAGTTATTCCCGAATTTGGTGAATGTTATTTATTGCTTGCAGATATTTATACGCACAAACGAAAAGATACGAGAGCGCAATCGTATAAGATAAAAGGAGAGCGGCTTCTAGAGGAGCGAGCAGTTCTTGAGGAAATTAAATATTTGCGCCTGAATATCGAACGGCTTACCGAGCACTATAAACCCTCACGAACACTTGATCGAATTGTTTTTTACATACTTTTTTTAGCGGGATACGCCATAGTGATTTTTCTTATTATAACAAGCGGTTTTTTAACAAACCTATCAATGAAGTATCGGCGTATGGTGCGTTTTACCAAAGAAAGAAAAGAAAAGAGGGCTGATATTATAATCGAAGAATTTCCCGGAGATGAAAAAGAATCGATGCTGCCATGGCCATGGAAAGTTGCTATTTATGCAGCTCCGTTTGTATTTTGTTATCTCGTGAGTATTATATGCGGTGCTCGTGCGATACAGGAGGTAATGCCATTAACTTTTTTACCGGGATTATTGATTGCGGTCATCATTCATAAAATGTTTTTCAGTGATGATGATTTATCAATGCCGCCGCGAATGCCGAGGATGTAATTAATAGAGAGAGGATTAATATGAAAATAACCAAAGATAACCTATTTGTTTCTATTATTGACGAATCGTTAATCGACCATTTTTTTAAAAAGCCGATCCGCTATAATTTTGAGCTTGCACTTTTTTGTTTGCCGGAAGTAATAAACGGGGCTTGGAGACAAACGGTTCAGAAAGTAAAAAGGGTATTTAAAAAATATCCGGTCCGTCGACATATCCACGGCCCTTTTATGGAATTAATGTACGATAGCCGGGATCTCGATGTGCGTGCTTTAGCAAAGAGAAAAGTTGAACAAGGTCTCAATATTGCGGGGAGTATCGGAGCAAAACATATCGTGTTTCACAGTACGTACAATCCCTTAAAAGCGATTGATGCACGATATTCTATCGTGTGGAACTATCGGAGTGCAAAATTTTGGCACGAGATGATTCCGTGCGCACGACGGAATAACTGTACTATCGTTATTGAAAATATTTTTGAAGAGCGTCCCGACATTCTCAAAAAACTCATACGAACAGTTAATTCTCCCCTTTTTAAAGGATGTTTAGACGTAGGCCATGCGCATATTTTTAGTACGGTTTCTCTCGAAAAATGGATTACGGTGTTGGGGAAGGACCTTGCTCATGTACATATGCATGATAATAAGAAAAAAAATGATGACCATTTTGGGCTCGGACGTGGAACCATTAATTTTAAAAAGTTTTTTTCATCTTTTGCAAATCTGCCTCATATGCCGGCATTTGTTCTTGAGGTGAAAAACGAAGCTGAACTTAACCGGAGTCTTCGGTATTTGAAAAAGAATGGATACTGGTATGATTAAAGTTATTATTTTTGACTTAGGACAAGTCGTAGTACGATTTGATTATGAGAGGGCATTTAAAAAAATAGTGCCGTGTTGCAAAGCTTCTCTAGAGAAGATCATGACTTTCTTTACTCGCTCAGAAGCGGATAGGCTTTTTATTGAAGGAAAAATAAATAGCGCAATGTTTTTTCAGGCAGCAAAAAGCGAATTGAAATTTGATATGGATATTGCCCAATTCTCTTCTCTGTATAATTCGATTTTTGAACCAAATAAAAATGTAGAAGACATTATTGTTCGTTTAAAAGATAGGTATACGCTTGCTGCTCTTTCAAACACCAACGAACTTCATTTTAATTACCTGATGGAGACGTTCCCCGTGATGAAACTGTTTGATACCTATATTCTTTCATACAAAGAAAAATGTCAGAAGCCAGATCCGGTTATATTTCAACAAACGCTTTCACGACTTCATTCAAGGGCAGAAGAAATAATTTTCATTGATGATACCAAAGAGAATGTCGTTGCAGCAAAAAAATTAGGAATTAATACTATTCATTATGGCTTAACAACGAGCAGACTTGTGGAAGAGCTTGAAATGTATGGAGTGAAAATATCATGAAACACTTTTTTCGCTACGTTCAGTAGGGCATTCCCTGCCTGCCGGTAGGCAGGCTGCTATCCTTCACTGCCAGTTTTCTATTCGTGCTTCCATGCACTCATCAACGAAAACTGATGCCGCGAAAAAAGTGTTTCATGGTAGAATAAAGAAGGGGGAAGAAGGCAAAGGGCAAACAAGTAAGAATTACGGATGATGAGCGGCGGATTGGGTAGTTAGAAAGGCGGGATAACCCCGCCCTTTGCCTTTAATATGAATCAAGAAAGCTTACAATAAAAATAGATGGTTTACAATTATTTAAAATATTAAATTACATAACATATTGAATTTAAACATTTTAATATATTTTATGGCTACAATTAATAAAATAATGCTATTTACAATATTGTATAAATATGGTACTATTCTATCATGAAAACGAAGGCATTTATTTTAAAATATGCAAAAGAAAACGGAATTATCCGTTCAACAGATGTCGTGCGAGAAAGACATATTTCGCGTCAGTCAGCGGCTAAAGCGCTATCTGAACTTGTAAATGAAGGTTTTTTACTAAAGTCAGGGTCGACACGTAATGCCTCCTATCTTTTTATTGAAGGAAGGCAGAGCGCACATCAAGAAAAATTACGAAGCCGGCCCGTTGTTCATTCGTTTAAAATAAATGGCTTAAATGAGGATCGCGTTTTTGCGGCTATTAGCCACGAAGTAAATATGCGTAGCGAGCTTTCCCGAAATGCATTTGGGATTGCGAACTATGCATTTTGTGAAATGCTTAACAATGCGATTGATCATTCAAAAGCTGATACAGTTAAAGTGGTTTTTGGATTTCAAAAGGAAAGATTTTATTTTGAAGTTATTGATGAAGGAATCGGCGCGTTTAATAGTATTCAACAGAAATTTAATTTGCAGAATCGTCTTGAGAGCATTGAGCATTTATTAAAAGGAAAGCAAACAACAATGCCAGATAAACATTCAGGGGAAGGGATATTCTATACTTCTAAAATTGCTGATGCATTTATTTTGGAAAACGCTGAGGAACGGTTAATTATTGATAATAAGATTGATGATGTATTTGTTGAGAAAATGTCCTTTTTGCAAGGGACGCGAGTTACTTTTTTTTGCATAAAAAATCTCGCAGAAAATTAGAAGCATTATTTCAGGCGTCGACGGATGAGAGATATGATTTTCATAAGACAAAAGTTGCCGTTAAATTATCTCAGCGTGACAATGAACCCATGGCACGTTCACAAGCTCGCAGAATTCTTTTTGGCCTCGACCAGTTTAAGTGTATTGTTTTGGATTTTAAAGATGTTGCCGGTATCGGCCAAGGCTTTGCCGATGAGATTTTTCGTGTGTTTCAGAATGCCCACCCTGACATTTCCTTTGAGGTAGTCAATGCGAATGAGAGCGTGCAATTCATGATAGCAAGATCGAAGAAAGCAATGACGAATTAAAAATTCAAAATTACGAATGACGAATTGGTTGTTTAGTTGGGATGTTAAAAAGGGCATAAAACAATAATGATAATTACGCGATACATGAATTTTGAAAGACTAATCTATTCGTTGTCTAAAGGGCTATTCCTTTCGCGTGTTTGTTATTTCGACGAAGCATGGGAAGGCATTATGTTGCTTACAAAATTAATGAAAACGGATGAAACCAAAAAGAGAATTTTGGGTGCTGCTAGAGAAACATCAAAAAAAGTTTGCGTGAGTTGTTGGCAAGGCGACACACAAGAAAAAGTTGAAATGTGGAAAATTTATGGCAAAGAAAAAAACTCGGTGTGTGTCCACGCAGAAATGGAAAAGTTGGAAGACGTTGCCCGTATGTATGCCAATGAGCATGCAATCGGTGCGTATGCGGATATTGTTGAGTATGTGCCGCCTAATATCCAATGTCCTAGTAAGGTTGTAAAAGCTTTAGTAAGTAATGATGCCGCCGGAGATATGTATTATTACTTTCAAAAACATAAAATGTATGCGTTTGAAAATGAATGGCGATTGGCTATTTGGAAAGAACCTGATGAGAACTTAGAAGAAGAAAAGGGGATAACGCTTAGTCTGTCCACGCAGGAAATCGTTTCAAAAGTTGTTGTTTCTCCATTTGCAGATGATAGTTTTATTGATGTTGTGGACGATGTTTTAAGACGGTTTGGACATAATAATATCGAAGTTGAAAGATCAAGTTTACAGCTTTAAAGAGACCAGTCTATATTTCAAGAGAAATACGATGGATGAGAATCAGAAACAGCAAAATATTAAAAATATCGCTGCCAGCATCGTGAAAAAGCTTGTCGATACGGGGTATGAGGCATACTTTGTCGGCGGGTGCGTGCGGGATATGATAATGGGGCGGGAGTCTGAGGATATTGATATTGCCACTAGTGCGCGGCCTGATGATGTTGAGAAATTATTTAAACGAACTATTCCGGTCGGAAAACAGTTTGGGGTGATATTGGTCGTCTTGGAAGGAATTGAATTTGAAGTTGCCACATTTCGTTCGGATGGGGAGTATATTGATGGCCGGCATCCGCAAGAGGTGCATTTTTCATCAGCTGAGGAGGATGCAAAACGCAGGGATTTTACGGTAAATGGACTCTTTTTTGATCCGCTTAAGAAAAAAGTGATAGATTTTATTAACGGTGAAGCGGATATAGGGAAGAAAATCATCCGTGCTATTGGTGAGGCGCAGAAACGATTTCAGGAAGATAAATTACGAATCCTACGTGCAGTTCGTTTTGCGACAAAACTTGAGTTTGCCATTGAAGAGAAAACCTTTGATGCAATCCGCGGTTTTGTTTCTTGTATTGATGAGGTGAGCCAAGAGCGCATTCGCGATGAGCTCGTAAAAATGCTGACCGGACCACAGCCGGCGCGGGCATTGGAACTTATGGATGAGGCAGGAATCTTAGAAAAGATTCTTCCTGAAGTGATGGCAATGAAAGGAGTCGAGCAGAATCCTCAGTTTCATCCGGAGGGGGATGTATTTATCCATACGATGCTCATGATGAAACAGTTGAAAAATCCGTCGCTCGTACTTGCATTTTCAGCATTGCTTCATGATATAGGAAAACCAAAGACATTCGATCCTAAAACGCTTAAGACAACATATCACAGTGATGTTGGAGGACGTATCACCGAAAAGATACTTAAAAGGCTCCGTTTTTCCAATGAGGAAACTGAAAAAATTGCCTGGTGTGTGTGCAATCACATGAATTTTATGCATGTGCAGCGTATGCGTATCGGAAAACTGAAACGCATGATGTCACTTGATACCTTCAATGATGAACTTGCACTTCACCGGATTGATTGTCTGGCGAGCCATGGAATGCTTGATAATTATGAATTTCTCATCAGAAAGCAAGAAGAGTTTAAGGAAGAGGATTTAAAACCGAAACCACTGGTTAATGGCCATGATTTGATCGGCTTAGGATTTGAACCGGGTCCTCTTTTTAAAGAAATACTTGATGAGGCGTGGACGCTGCAGCTCGAACATGAAATAACAACACGCGATGAAGGTATTGCATGGGTGAAAAAGCAGTATGAGAAAGATAAAAGATAAAAGAT
>JAHJGZ010000199.1 GCA_018823795.1 Candidatus Omnitrophota bacterium | reverse complement strand
CTTTACCGCCAAAATCAACCGTAAATTTTTTGGGTTGCATTGTTTTGCTCTGACCCACAGACTTTAGACTATCTTTTACAGGCGCCGATCCGTACAGAACGTCGTGAGACAGTTCGGTCCCTATCTATTACAGACGTAGGATACTTGAGGAGAGATCTTCCTAGTACGAGAGGACCGGAAGGTACGAATCTCTGGTGTTTCTGTTGTACCGCCAGGTGCATAGCAGAGTAGCCATGTTCGGAAAGGATAAGCGCTGAAGGCATATAAGCGCCAAGCCCCCTTCAAGATAAGGTATCCCAATCCCGCAGGGGTAAGAAGACCACTTGTAGAACACAAGTTTGATAGGCAGAGGGTGTAAGAGCCGTAAGGCTTTCAGCTGATCTGTACTAATCGGTCGTTCGGCTTGACTTTAATTATATATTCTTGCGAGGTAATTAGTAGTTATTGTTCCTTACAATTTTTTAAAATACGAATTAAAATGCTTGGTGACTATAGCGGTGGGGGTACACCCGTTCTCATTCCGAATACGGTAGTTAAGCCCACCTGCGCCGATGGTACTTGTTCCAGCGGAGCCGGGAGAGTAGGTCATTGCCAAGCTAAAATGTGAAAAGGGGATTTAAGTAATACTTAAATCCCCTTTTTCTATTTTGGTGTATAATAAATAAAATTCTTGCCAAAAAAATGCTCACGCTTTTATTGTCAAAATTCATAGAACAAAGAAACAAAAAGAGGCAGATGTGGTGTTGTTGAAAAAACTAAATGCTCATGCAAATAAAAAATTGTTCATACTAGTGCTTTTTATTATTTTTGCTAGCGCATTAAGTTTAAGACTCTATAAGCTTTATGAATATGATTTATGGTTTGATGAACTAATATCAAACGGGTTTTCTGCTTCAAATATACAAAATGCGGCATTGTATACGAAAATCAATTCACCGATTGTAAATCTTTTTAAAAAAATTAGCAATGACCCGCATCCATCCTGTTATTATACGCTGGTTTATATATACAGTATTTTATTTGGCGAAGGGAAATCATTAAGGATTTTATCTGTTGTTTTTAGTTTGCTTTCTCTTGGATTGTTTTATAAGTTTGCACGGTTATTTTTTGATCGCCAAATAAGTATATATGCATTGCTGATCATGACTTTTAGCCCCTTTCATATTTGGCATGCGCAAGAGGCGCGTGGGTTTACCATGGCGTGTTTTTTTGTACTCGGTATGGTGTATATGTACATTCAAGCATTAAAAACGAATAAATTGTCTTTGTGGATTTATTTTGTTATTTTTAGTATTTTTTCTATGTATTGCAGTTGTTATGCAGGAATATTGTTATTGTGCTTATGGGCGCTATTTTTTTTAGAAAAGAATCGATATTGTGTCAAAAAAATAGTTTTGTCCTATGCTTTTATTATGATAGGAAGTTTACCCCTTATTTTCATTGTGATAAAGCATATGTTATTCATAAAACATAGTTTCTGGTTGTCGTTTCCTACAATTAAATCTGTATTGAGTACTTTCGCTGTTTTTAATCTTGGCTATTCGGCATTTCTAAGTGAACATCTGGCATGTTTGAGTTTATCTTTTGCGTTGTTCGTTTATGGTTTTTATGGTTGTTATCAAAACAATCGCAATAATGCAATTGCTTTGCTACTATTGATTTTTCTGCCGATTGGTATCGTTTATTTTATTTCAAAAATATTTGCGCCGATTTATATTGAACGGCACTTCATTATCCTTACACCATTTTATTATTTATTTATTGCCCGGGGGATAGGGGGGATACGAAACAGAATATTGAAAACAATGGTGGGTACTATTATAGGATTATTACTGCTATCGACGCTTATGAATTATTATCAAAATATCATGCTTACTATTCACGAAGTTCCTGATTATGTTCGTATTGTAGAAGATGGCGATGATTTATACCAGGGTATCCACCATAAAAAAAAGTATGCTTCTGTATTAAACCGTTTGCAGGATAAATTCAATGATAATGATATAATCATAATTGCACAGATACACACGGTTGTTTTGAGTGAGCATTATACAAAATGGTACTACAAGAACATGAAAACATATTTTCTACTTTATCCAAAGGCTTTGTATGATTTCAGTATAAAACAATTAGAAAATTTCACGGGAATCCAATCAATAAGAGAAAAGGCTGACGACGAGCAGGCTTTATATTACATTTACAGGCAGAACGGAGTGGTGTATTTGCGGAAAGGTTCTCCGATTACCGAACAAACCGAAAGAGTCTGGTTTGTTTATACGTATTGGTGTCTAAATACTTATTGGAATTTGAATATACCAATGGAAGATAATGTTTCCATGATAAAAAAGAATGTACTGAATGGATTGACAAGAACATTGACGGATTTCGGCGATGGAGTTTATGTCGAGTTGTATGAAAAAAGTGTAACATGAAAAACATGTTTATATATTTTCTTTAAAAAATGATATGGTCTAAATAGTAAAAACGAAAATACATGCAAAGCGGTACGGTTTGTTGTCGGAGCCATTGAAAGCTATAAAAAATGCAGGAATGCGAGGGTTTGCGTATAATGCATGTAATGATAAATTTAGTATGGCATGTGGATTAGTAAAGAGGTATAATAATAGCATATATATTTGTGTGTGTGTAATAAAATAAATGAACATAACACATTGTGCTGAAGGACTGGGAAAAAAAAGAAAAAGTGAGGATGTAAATGAAAAAAAATATAATATTTTTTTGTATTATCCTTGTTGTAATTGCCGGAGCAATCTTTGTTGCATATCATCGGATGGTTCCGGAAGCTCAGCGTGTGTTGCGTAAGGTTCAGAGGCATGAGCGTAAGATATTGGCAACCTCGCGATTGGTACAAATGGCGAAACAAAAAATAGGTTTAGTTATTCAAACCGACGTTTATGATACGAATCAAAAATTAATTGAGAAAAGAAAAATGCAAGTGTTACCAGGAAGGGGAAAGGCAAGGGTAGACGTAAAAGATTTACAAGAGAACCATCAGTATGCGTATGTGATAAGTCGCGAAAAAAGATGGTGCAGTGAACCATTTGTACCTGTTGATATACGGATTTATTCTTTTATGCGAGTGGCGTTGGGCCGTTATCCACAATTTACAGTAGAAGAATCCGAATGCGGTATAAGTAAAGTCGGGAAGAAAAAATGTTTTTTTATTACCATAATGGGAAATTTAAATTCTTTGACGATGGGTAAAATAAAGGGTTATTTTCGTTATCCAAGGGGACAGCGTCAGTTTGAATGGGTTAAATTAGAAATATTTCTTTTGCGTGATGGCAATTGGTTCCTTGAGAAGGAAATATATCCTGAGCAAACGGTTGATTTAGAAGGCATTAAAATACCAAGTCGTTCTCTAGTATATTCTTATTTTTCGAATGGCAAGAAAGTGACCACGAGAGAAATTGTTGCATCTGCAGAAGAAGATAGAAATATCGATGAAACAATTTTCACAATCCCCTAAAGGTGCAAGAAAAATCAAATGTGGAGACGTTTAATTTTTCGTATAATTTTTACTTAGACTAATAAAACCGCCTTCTTTTATCATTATAATCAAGAAAATATACCTATTGGTAGTAGGGTTATTGTTCCAAGCTATCATGGGCATGCTTCTGTGAAATCCTAATACTCACCCTTTCAAGATACCGTCTTCCGGGTATCTTGCGTTTCCGTTTGGTTTGTTGTATCATATTGCTATTCTTATTGCTAGTAACGCGATATGGTAAAGGCTATAAAGATAAGGATGAAATTAATACGGAGAAAGATGTTTTTTTGATCCTATTAAAGCAGTAACAATAGTAATAAAAAGGGAAAATAATGGACGATTTTACTCTCAAAAAATTGGAACTTCTTTGCAACGGGATACGCCTGCCGGAACATATTCTTACTCGTTTTTCAGGTTACCGGTTTAAAAGGGCATCACTATCTGAAGGTGTTTGTTTTGATTTATTCCCCAGCGGATCATCTCAAGCGATACCAATCAATATTGCAGCCCGTGAAGCATTTGTATGCAAAAGTCCCTTTATGTATGATGAAAATAAAAAAGCGATTTTCAAAAATGGTCAACATTTTGTACAGGCATCGCTTGTTGAACCTCCCGGTTGGTATGCATGCGTACTTGATGATGGAACGTCTTTCCAGGAAGTATTTCAAGTACATTACCATTCGATTTTGGCCGCAAGCCTTACTAATTTTTGTGAATTTAAAGAAACGGGAAGAGGGTGCCGTTTTTGTGCTTTAGGATATCAAATTGAGAAACCTAAAATAAAATCTGTCGAGCAGGTGGCTGCTGTTCTAAAAGAACTGATTAAACAGAACATTTATTTCAATGAAGTCAACCTGAATGCCGGCACCTTGCTTGATGAAAAAAAGAACTGTGATCTTTATTTACACATTGTTCAATGTATCCGCAAAATAACAAGTGTACCGATCTATATCCAAATATGTCCACCCAAAGACATGTCTTTTATTGACCGTTTGATAGAGATGGGTGTTTCATCATTAAGTTTCAATCTAGAAATCTATGATGAGGAACTTCGTAAGGATAGTATGCCGGGAAAAGCACGTATTTCTCGAGAACGCTATTTTAAGGCAATGGCTCATGCAAGTAAACTATTAGGAGCTGAACAGATATCAAGTTGGCTCATTGCCGGTCTTGAACCTGTAGAATCGACAATCACTGCTATTAAACATATTATCTCTGTGGGGGCAATCCCGTTTGTTACTGTTTTTCGTCCTCTTATTGGAAGTGAGTATGAAAAGAGATTGCCGCCTGAACCTAATACGCTTATACCAATTTTTGATGCGCTCGGCACGAGTCTTATTCATCTCAAGTACAATCGTCAAAAAACAAAATGTGGATGTGTGAAATGTAACTGTTGTAGTGCTTTTGCAGAGGTTCTGCCATGAGTGATAGATATGCAAAGAGAAAAAAAGAAGGGGCATGGGAACATATTTTACAAACCGGAAAATATCGACTTACAACACCTGACCCCTTAGTGGGTGAAAGACTGAGAGAATTTCATACAATAAAAAAGGGAGCATATCTTGATTTGGGGTGTGGCCTTGGCCGTCACTTAGATGTTCCTGAATGTGGATTGTGTATTGGTCTTGACAGTTCAATGTCTGCATTAAATGCTGTACGCAGTAGAATAAATCCTTCTATTCAACTTGTCCGTGCTTCAATGACACAGCTGCCTTTTTGTAGTGAGTCTATAGATACAATTCTTGCTTGGCGCAGTATTTATCTTTTGAAAATTGACCAGATCGAATGTGCAATCAACGAACTATATCGTGTTCTTTGTTATGGGGGGTGTTTGTTGTGTAGTGTCCGAGCAACGACAAACACTTTATATCATACTGGTCGTGAACAAGGGGAACAAATCGAGCCGGGCACATTCCTTTTTCCTGAGGAAGAATTTCATGGAGCTATGTATCATTTTTTTTCGGAAGATGAGATAAGACAACGTTTTCATAAATTTGAGATTAATAAGTTGCAATGTCGAGAACTTGAGCACACGTCTTTTACGGTAAATCGACCGCAATATAAAAATAATTTTTGGATTTTTTCAGCCAGAAAATTTTAAGGTTATTGTTGTGCATATCGTTTTAATCAATCCTTCATATTTTACTCCTGATAAAGCACAATTACATAAACAGAAGTACGCTGACGTTATTCGCAGCGGAAACATGTATTTTTATCCGTTTGAACCCCCCCTTGGGTTTGGCGTCATTATCTGCGAATCTGAAACATGATGGCCATACGGTACGGTTGATCGATTTACAGGCAGAGACTCTTTCACAAAAAGCTCTTGGCACAATCCTTTCTAAAGAATCTCCTGATATTGTTGGAATAACGGCTATGACACCCACGCTCGGGATGGCTTTCGATATTGCACAGTTATCGAAATCATTACTTCCAAAAGTGCCTGTAGTTTTTGGAGGGGTGCATCCTACGGTATCTCCAGAATCGGTATTTGAACATACGTCAGTAGATTTTATAGTTCGCGGGGAAGGGGAAGAGGTATTGCGATTGCTTTTTAAACAGGGGATAGATAATCCAGAAAATATTCCGGGAGTTTGCTGGAGACAGGATGATGGAACATGTGTCATTGCAGAAAAAGCTCCGTTAATAAAAGATATAACCAAACTTGTTCCTCCGGATTATACATCTTTTCCTGTGGAGAGGTATGTTGAGTACATACGAGATTTACGTGGCATCAGAGGCATTTCAATGATAGTAACCCGTGGGTGTCCCTATCAGTGCTCATTTTGTACAGTGAAAGAAACTATGGGCACATTATGGCGTCGGCTTGATCCTACCTATGCCGTCGAGCTTATGTTAAAACTTTGTACAGACTTTGATCTGGAAGGTATTTGGTTTAAAGACTCGATATTTAATTTTAGTTTTGATTGGACAAAAACGTTTGCGCAAGCCTTAATTGCACAAAAAAATCCATATCAATTTCAAATCAATACACGGGTTGATCTTGTGAGGCAAGAAGAACTGTCTTTGCTTAAGGAGGCAGGGTTACGGCAGGTTGATCTCGGAATTGAATCAGGTTCTTCGAAAAGTCTACAAAAACTTAAAAAGAATATCACTCGCGATCAAATAGTTGTATCGGTGAAGCTTCTCAAAAGAGCAGGGATACAGATTAGCGGTTTTTTTATGATTGGCATTCCTGGAGAGACAGAAGAAGATGTTGCCGAAACTATTTCTTTAGTAAAGGAACTTGATCTTGATCGTGCCTCAGTTAGTATTTATACACCGCTTCCTGGGTCCGAACTCTATAATCAACTTTTTTTAGAAGGAAGGATAACAAATGATCCTAATGCATTTGTTTACCATCATTTTACTGAAGCTCAAGAAAGTTTTTGTGATATACCGATAGAAAGATTGAAAAACATATATGAAGGAATGAACCGTTTATTTTGCAACAAAATTTTTACAAAAAATCAGAGATAGTTTTTATAAACTCCAAATTATTAATAATAATCTAATTTCAGGAGCGTAGTTAATGAAATTTCATCCCTGTACAGTGTTGTTGAAGCACAATCTTAGAATAAGGAAATTGGTTCAAGATTATAGAATGAAAAGGCTCGACTGGTTTAAGGGGGTAAATATTATTTTGACCTATCGGTGCAATCTTGGTTGTGAGTATTGTTATGAGAAGGGAGTAAAACTGAATTATTCAGATATAACACTCGATGATTTTGAAAAAACAATTAAATGGCTTAGGGAAAACAACAAAGAAAAAATTATATTATTAGGAGGCGAGCCAACACAGCATGCTAACTTTGAAGAAATCCTTGCTATTTGCAGCAAGTATCAAATGTATATCGTTCTTCTTACCAATATGGCATTTGGTGATTCAATAGTAAAAGCAATTAGTCAATACAAGAGGTGTGTATTGCAGGCGAACGTAAACGGTCCTGCTACATATCCAAAAGAGATATATGAGAGGGTATGTTCAAACGTTATAAGGTTATATACCAATGTCGTCGCTGTTGTTTTAAGATACAATATTTATAAAGATAATAGTGATTTTACTGCCATCGTTAAACTTGCCAAAGATATTAACAGTTCTATCAGATTTTCATTAATTAATAGCCCTTTGAATTGCGAGAGTGGCGTCAAGCAAAATAGAGAGCATGTCGAAAATGTTTATGAAAAGAAATCAATCGTAAGATTTCTCGATACCTGTGAAAAGGAAAAAGTTTCTGCTTTCTTTGCACGACCGGTCCCGAAATGCCTGTTTTCTCAAGAGGAGATACAAAAGTATAAAAAAAATGGTATAAAGTATAAGTGTTATGTAGGCAGAAACGATGA
This sequence comes from Candidatus Omnitrophota bacterium, assembly GCA_018823795.1. GTDB lineage: Bacteria > Omnitrophota > Omnitrophia > JAHJGZ01 > JAHJGZ01 > JAHJGZ01. The sequence goes on along the minus strand of JAHJGZ010000199.1, from coordinate 9,316 downwards.
TTATGCTGCACGCGTGAACATACAACCGGATATGTCTGTGATGGCCTGTTATGGTGTTCCGATACGCGGGCCAAAAGTAACTTCATTTAAAAGTTATCAGGAATTGAGCGAATATTACAAAGATTCTTTTATAAAGCTTAGAAAGATTCCTGCTATGTCAAAATGCCAGACTTGTCCTGAATATTTGAATAATGTTTGCCAAGGCGGGTGTTTATCTGAAAGAAAAGAGTGGGATTTATAATAGGTGGCGAAACAGAGGTAAAGAAAGAGATTGTCAAATGATAAAAGAATATATTTATAAAATTAACAATTTCATTGCTGTCCTATTAATGTATGCGGGTCTAAAAATTCCCAAACAAACCTATAGCTATAAAATTGCTCGATTCATACTCCACAAAATAATGGGAAAAGGGAGATTGTTTCATGTAATGCTTGATGTCGCAGAGCGGAGTGATAAGAGATGCAAGGATTACCACCCCAAAAGAGGAAATAGCACGCCGTCTTTAAGTGATCTTATGAAAATGTTTTCTCAAATGCGTGGCAGAATATTGAGATTAGACTTGATGGGGGGTGAGCCTCTGTTAAGAGATGATATATATGAAATAATAAAAGCAGCGAAGAAAGTTGGAAGAATCCGGCATGTTACTATGTTCACGCATGGTTCGTTGATTGATGAAAAAGCAGCATTGAGATTAAAAGAGATGGGGCTCAATGCAGTTTATGTGTCTTTTTATTCTGTCGATCCATCTATGCAAAATGGCATTTCATCTGTTTCTGGAACGTTTGCGGGAAAAACAAAAGCTATTAAAGAATTAGTACGAATTGGAATTCCAACATATACATTTACCATTTTAAATAAAAATAATGCTTCAGATGTTGACAATATAAATAAATATGTACGAGATCTTGGCGCACGGCCGGTTTTTTTCAATCAAATCCCCATGGATGAAAGCGCCCTTAGTAATCAACTTTCTTCAAAAGAAGTATATGAGGTAAAAACCCTTTTAAACCGGATATCTTCTCAGCATATGGTGCGCGTGTATGATATGTTTGAATTTTTGGGGCGTAGCTGTTTTGGGGGATATTTCATGCTTTCGGTAAAAGTAGATGGTACGGTTACATGCTGTCCTTTTATATTGGATATTGTTCTTGGAAATGCATTCGAAAAAGATATTTTTAAAATATTCGAAACTAGATTTACTGTTCCAGAATTTAGAGCAATATATCAATCGCCTGCTGAGTGTATAGCGTGTACTTTTGAACAATGTTGCCAGGGAGGATGTAAAGCAGGGAATAAGACGGTTTTGAGTAGTTACCATAAAAAATCTTTTTACTGCTTAGGGCCATGGCAAAATATTGAAAATAATAAAAAAGCAGATTGCATACCTTATTGGTTTTAAACAATCAAATTATTATTTATATGATAAAGTATATCGCACAGTTATTTTATAGAAAAAGACTTTCGTTAATACTGCAATTAATAGCATCTATCAAAAATGCGTATTTAAGTAACATTGGATATTATATAATTACATATTTGTTTCGTTTGATAGTTGGTAAGGGGTTGTTATTGTATGTAAAACTTGATGTTACAGAACAATGTAATAGAAAATGTGATTATTGTTACTCGAAAAGAAGAAATATTGAGCCATCGTTTGATGATATTACGAAATTATTTTCAACGTTTAATGGACGAATTGGGAGATTAGATCTTCTTGGTGGTGAGCCAATGCTGCGTAGTGATATTTATGAGATCATAAAAGCTGCAAAGGAGATAGGGAGGGTGCGATCGATTGCCTTGTTTACCAATGGAACACTTGTTAATGAGGAAACAGCGGTAAAATTAAAGAGTGCCGGAGTGGATGCTGTTATTGTATCTTTATATTCGAACAATGCATCGATGCAGGATACTATTTCAGCATATACCGGAACATTTGATATGAAAATCATAGGTATTAAAGCACTTGTTTGTGCGGAGATTCCAACATATACATTTACTGTTATTACAAAGCATAATGTTGACCATGTTGAGTCTATTATTACGTTTGTTGAAAGTCTTGGGGCTCAATCGCTATTTTTTAATCAAATTCCACGAGATAAAAAAGCTCTTGATATTCAACTTTCTGCGGAAGAAGTATATAAAATCAAGGCTCTTTTAAATAGGCTAAAACCTCAACATATGATGAATGTATATAATATTTATAAGCTTTGGGGGCGTAGCCGTATCGGCGGCTATATGCTCGTTTCTGTAAAAGTGGATGGTGCTGTTACGTACAGTCCGTTTGTGTTTGATGATGCTATATTAGGAAATGCATTTAAAGAAAATATTTTCGAAATCTTTAAAAGGAGATTTGCCGTTAAAGATTTTAAAAATATATATGAATCCCCGCAAGAATGCTTATCCTGTTCTTGTGTGCACTATTGCCGAGGAGCAGAGAAGGCAGGCAATAAAATAGTGTATGATGATTATAATAGAAAATGTTTTTTTTGCCTTGGCCCTTGGCACAATAAAGCAATAGAAAATTTAGCAGATTGCATTCCATATTGGTATTGAAAAATTACAATTAGTTATTTTGTGAATAATCAAGAATAGTGTATCATCGTTGATAGTTATGAATATCGTTATTTCGTTATTAAATTTTTATAGAGTTAAAGAATGGTTTTATCATTTAGGATTTGTCTATCTTGGAATGGTTTATGTGAGTGGAGCTATTGTTCCCCCCGTCGAAAGAATGATAATAGGTTTTTTTATGGGATCTTTGTATTTGGGGGGAGGGTATTCATATAATAGAGTTTGTGATGTTGCCCGCCCTAAAAAAAGTGAATCCGCATTGGCGCTTTTATCTTTAATCGTTTTTTTGCCTTTGAACTTTATTTTTTATAAGCGGTGCTTAATTTTTTTTCTTATTGCGATTCCGTTATCTATTGTATATTCGCACCCAAAAATATTATTTAAAAAATATCATTTCGTTAGTATCATGGTGAATGGTTATTTGTTCGGCATTCTTTTTCTTTTCGGCTGCGTCGTAGGCGGTGCACCACAACTCTCGATAGACGTATTGCTATTAACGCTTTTGTTTTGCACCATTATGTTGGCCTATCAAATCATACATGAAATGTCTCATTTTGTGGAAGACAATGTCGCACATAATAAAAAAATAATACAGAAATATGTGAGGGAACTATACGTATGCCTTTTGTGTATAAGTGTAATCGTAGGCGTTATATATTATATTTTAGGGATGAATAATTTGTTTGCCCTTTCATCGTATGCGTTTATTTTAGTATTTTTCTGTGTCGTAAACTCAATTGCTCGTAGCCATTTTGATGTACGTATCGTTAAGAAAAAAAGGGAGATACTGAGAAACGTTGGGATTATTTATGGAACCGTATTGTGTTTCATATTTTTGTGTGTTAGATAAAAAGCCCAGGAATATATACATAATAGAAATAAACAAGACGGGGCAGTAAAAAATAAATGGTGTACAGTCATCATGTATGATACGACGCAAAGTATATGCCCTGAATGTCTATTGCCGATAGATGCTCATCTTGTAGAAAGAGAAGACGCTTTATATATTATTAAAGAATGTGCAGAGCACGGGCATTATGAAGCGGTGCACCCCTTAGGCAGTCCATTTATTTACCACGCCATGAAAACACTTTTTGCAAATTCATCACAGTGCAGTGGCTCGCGCGGGTTATTGATTAACATTACGTCAGACTGTAATCAAAGCTGTTCGTTTTGTTATGCGCAGACTAATAATTATCACGAAAAAGAATTATCTCTTGATGAAATACTAACAATGGTAAGCCGCTTTAAAGGGGAATATATTTATCTTGCAGGCGGCGAACCGACGCTTAGAGATGATCTGAGCGCAATCATTTATGAAATTGCTCAGAGAGGGTATAAAGTTATTTTATTAACAAATGGAAAAAAACTTGCACAGCAAGGATATGCGTTACGTTTAAAAAAGAGCGGTCTTTCTCTTGTTATTTTACAGTTTGATACATTTGATGAAAAACAATGTGAACTATTGCGGGGAGAACGGCTGGTGTCTACGAAACTGCAGGCTATAGAAAATTTAAAAAGGGCTTCTATTCCTATATTTTTATTTGTGTTGTTGGTCAAAGATGTTAATACAGATCAAATAAGTTCCATAATACATTTTGCTGCTCAACGTAGTGAATATATTAAAATAGTAAATTTTCAACCGGTATGGTCAGTTGGTCGAGTAGGCGTGTATGAACAGATGAATATTTCTGATATATTTGCTGCGGTAACCCAATCTTCAAACCTGACTATTGCCGATTTTATTGCAGATACAACCTTTATTTTTTATGTATCTGAAATACTAAGAAAACTACAACATAAGATTCACCGCGCATATCCAATGTGTGAATTACGGTGTGGCATGGTTACCATAGGCACAGAAGTGATGTCACTCGGAAGGCTTTTTAATATCGAAAAAGCAATTAAACATTTACGTGCCCTTAATGACATTCTTAATAAGCATAATCGGTTTAAACGAGTGCATTTTTTATTAACCGTGCCTTATTGGTTCATAATAACAGAAATAATACGCCGTCGTAAATTACATAAAACATTTTTTGCATTATTCAAGAATGGTGTGCAAATGATTTTTAAAAAAAATAAACGGCTTTGTTTATCCGATATCAAAATATTTAGCCTTATTGTCGGAACATTTCATACTGCCTATAATGCTGATTTATCTGTTATGAAAACGTGCAATTTAAATTCTCATTTAGCCGATGGACAGTTTAAACCTTTTTGTTTAAGGCAAATAGTAACTATGCGTCAACACCAGAGTTAAAAAAGAAAGTAACAGTGAAAGATATAAAAACAGTACACACTTCTTTTAAAAAAAGTATTAAAAAAACAAAATGCCTATGTTCGTCATGTCTTGAGATCATTGATGGAGAAGTGTTCGAAGAAAACGGGGAAATATGGCTGTATAAACAGTGCGGAAAAGATGGTGAGCAACGCGTGCGTCATTTGATTTCTAATCCTATCGTTTATTACGCGCTGCAGGAATTACACAAAGATCGAGTGGCGCTCAACGAAGGATTGATTTTTAAAACTACCTATCGATGCAATCAACAATGCCTGTATTGCTTCATGTCAGCCAATGAACATGATATTCCCGATGTAGATAAAAAAAAACTTATAGGTCAAATCAAGCAATTTAAAGGGGATGTAGTGTATCTATCGGGAGGTGAGCCAACCCTTCGAGATGACTTGTGCGATATTATTGCCGAAATAAAAAACCTTTCTTTTAGGAGCGTGTTATTTACCAATGGAAAAAAACTGACTGATCGTACCTATGTGAGGAAGCTAAAAAAAACAGGGCTTGATGCTGTTATTCTCCAATTTGATTCATTGGATGATGAGGATTGTCTTAAAATATGCGGAGAGAAATTAGCCGCACTTAAGATGGCGGTTGTGGAAAATCTAAAAAAAGAGGGAATGTGCACATTGCTGTATGTTAATGTTGTAGGGGGAATTAATGACACACGAGTAAAAGCATTGTTTGATTATGCTATCAGCCATGATAATATTAGACTACTTTTTTTTAATCCTCTGTGGCCCATCGGGCGGCGCGGAGAAAGTAAGAAGTTGAATTTTTCTGATATGCTTGATTGTGTCGTAAAAAAACTGGGCATTCCGTATGACTATTTTATTGAATCCACTCGTTTTAGTACCTATGTGTTTGAGATTTTGAGAAAATTACGATTTCGTGAAGGCATCAAAGAGCCCCCGTGTTCGGTCTCATGTTATTTATTACGTGATGGTAAAAAGTATGTTTCTCTAGATTCTATTATCAATCTGCCGAAGGTTAATCATTGCTTGCAGTCTCTTGAAGCACATATCGACAGAGAAAAGAATCGCTGCGTGAATATAGGGCGTCTGTTGCTGATAAAAGAGTTCTATGTTTTGTTGTGTGCCACACTATTTAATGTAAAAGTATTTAAATATGCTTGCAAGGCACTCGTATATTTTTTGAGTAACCCGACACGTTTTACCAACTTATATTTTATGTTTATTAACGTTTTAAGTGTTATGGTTGGGCAATATCCTGATAAGCATACAATAGAATTTTCATTGTTTAAGACATGTAATATGCATACAGAGTCTGGGAATGGAAAGAGTTTACCGACGTGCCTTCGTGAAATATATGCCGATGCAGGGAAACTCTAGTTCATTTTTAGGAAAGCGCTTCTCTTTTGAAAGTATTATTTTTAAATCCAATACATACAGGTAAGTCCTTTAGCATCAACACAATAGGCAGAGGACTCATAACGTCATATCTGTCTTGTCCTGCTGTTACTTTTACTCAACTTGCCGCATATATTCACGAAATGGATATAGATATAATTGATGGCCATGTTGAGAATATTTCCCTAAATCAATTTCACAAAAAGTTACAGGGAGTTGATAGTGTTGCAATCTCAATTCATTCTAGTTTTGAAGCAAGAGATTGTGAGGAAAACATTCGATTTATTAAAAAACAATATCCGAAAATTAAAATAATTATGGGAGGATATCATGCCTCTTTTTTTTATAAACGATGGCTTGCTATCGGTGTTGATTTTGTAGTTTTATATGAGGGGGATGAATGTTTTAAAGAATTAATGGTTTGTTTGCAGGAGGGGAAATCGTATGCTTGTATTAAAAATTTAGCATTTAAAGAAAAAGACAAAGTTGTTGTAAATGAAATAAGACCATTAATAGAAAATTTAGATTCGCTTCCTGTCCCAAGATATGACCTCATTGATTTTACCAGATATTTTGCTTTTTTCCCTGGAGATGGCTTTGCTGGTGGAATTGAAATTTCTCGAGGATGCCCTGATAGGTGCGATTTTTGTCTTACCAGTAAATATTGGAATGAACGATATAGAAGAAAATCGAACGAAAGAATATTGAAAGAACTAGAAATGCTTCACGAGAAAAATATTAGAAAATTATGGTTTTATACTTCAAGTTTTGGGATTGATTTCAAAAAGGATTATGAACTTTGCGATTTAATAATAAAAAGAAGATTGAATATTTCTTGGCGAACATCAATTCGTGTCGATACGGTATTAAAGTTTCCAGAATTAATTAAAAAAGCTGCCGAATCTGGTTTAATGCTTGTATTAATTGGGTACGAGTCAGTTGCTCAAAGTGTATTGTTATCCAATAAAATGAGAAATTCGTTATACTCATTTGTTAATTATAAAAAAGCTTACCGTTTGCTCAAGAAAAATAGAATTGTCGTAGATGGTTCCTTTATAGTCGGACTTTCTGATGCTGCTGATGAAATGGGTAATCTTTCCTGTCGAAAACTGTCTCAAATATGTGATCATCTTATACTCCAGATTTGCAGACCAAACATTGCGACTGTTCATGACATATTAGAAAAAAAACCAAGCGATGACGATTATAAAAAGTTGTTCTATTTTTATCCTAATATTTCACACGATGTAAAAATTAAAAAAAGCATGTCAATAAAAAGAAAGATAGAATATAACTATTATCTTAATCCGGTCTATATTTATCGAAAGTTTTTTTTTAGTGGTCGCTTGGTCAGAAGATTATGTTTTTATGAGTACCGGTATCTCATAAAAGGTTTCCTTAAATATATTACAAGGAAATGTATAGATTTGTTTATTGAAAGTTAATATTTTTACTATTTATGTTTAATCGGATGCAGAATGTACCTCAAGAATATTTTTAATACGCATATTTTTGAATTATTTAAAAAGACTATTTATGCATATCCTCATTTTCGGATAGCACTTACATATCGTTGTAATAATGCATGTCCGTATTGTTCTTACCGGGAAACAAATACTGATCCCCGGCACGATATGACACTTGATGATTTTGTTCGCATTTTGCAATGGCTTAAAAGACAAAAAATCAGAAAGATACTATTAACTGGGGGAGAACCTTTTATTCATAAAAGGATCGGTGACATATTGAAACTATGCGATAAAGAAAAATTCGCTGTTAGTGTTTTAACAAACGGATTATTAATAAATGAAGAAATAAAATCTTTTATAAAAACTCAAAAAAAAATCTTTTTAATTTTAAATATCAACCTTGATGAATCGTATCAGCTTGTTGAGAAAAATATGATAGGTATAGAACATCGGGTATGTATGGTGAGGTATAATTTCAATAAGAATAGCATGGATTCTTCATTGCTTTTTCAATTTGCAAAAAAAATTTGTGTTCCAATTAGATTTGGATTTACCGTTCCTTCCCTCTATGGAAATAACGAGTATTATAGCTTTGATGATATGGTAATACACAAGCAGGAGATATGTGAATTTATACACTGTGCAAAGACCTATGGGGTAAAAGTGCATTTTGCTCGGCCACTACCGCGGTGTCTTTTTTCTAAGCAGGAATGGTCCTATGTAAAAAGCAAGGGCGGTGCAAAAAGCATGTGTTTAGTAGGACAGTACGGGAATTATGCTTCTCGTGCAATAGTGAAAGCTGATCTTTCGGTAGATTGTTGTTATGGCGCATTTCTTAAAGCAAAGTATCTTTTTGATTTTTCTGATCTCAAAGCCTTAAGTGATTATTTTCAAAGTGACTTTGAAAATATAAAGAAAAAACCGTTAATGGAGGAATGTACAAAATGCGCATTTTTTAAACGTTTTTCCTGCCAGGGGGGATGTTTAGTGTATAAAGTGTGTTGATAATAGATATAATCATAAAGGAGTCGTTTTAGTAATGAAATTAATTGATAATTATATATTTGGACTTAAAAGAAAGCTCTTGTGTTGTATTGAGGAGAGTTGTCCGGCTTTACCATTAATTGTAGCCTTGACTTATGGTTGCAATACTGTTTGTTCTTATTGTAATGCGCAAGGGCTAAAAGAGAAATTCGAAGAGGAAATCAATGTTGATGATTTCAAAAAAGTGCTGAGTTGGATGAAGCGACAAAGAATAAAAAAAATTATGTTTACCGGTGGTGAACCAACATTACATAGTAGGTTTAAGGAGATAATAGAACTATGCAGGGAAGAGAGAATAATGTGTTATATGGCTTCTCATGGTTATTATGCGGAAGCGATGAACGACTTTGTTGGCAAAAACATCAATGTATTATTTATCAATTGTTCAACAGAATATGCCTTGAAAGAAAAAAACGATTTTACCAGTAAGCTCTGTAAACTGAAAGAATATGGCGTTAAAATAATTCTACGAATAAATGTAAATAATAGCAACGATGACCTTACGTGGTATCTTGAGTTGGCTAAGACATTGAATGCGAGAGTCAGAATAGGCATTACAAACCCG
>JAHJGZ010000198.1 GCA_018823795.1 Candidatus Omnitrophota bacterium | reverse complement strand
TAATTAATGATTATAAATGGGAACATCCTCAGGACACGATAGTAACATGGAGAATTGATGATGGTACTTCTGCGTTTTATAATTATATCTATATGACCGTTGCAGGGTTTACTGAGAATGACACTTTTCGCAGTAATCAGATCCGTGAAGGGGAAATGACAAGGGAAGACGCGCTGCAAATAGTAAAAGAAGAGAATAAACCACGCTGTGAAACCATTGAATGGTATGCTTGCCACATAGGTTTTGATTGCGATACAGCAATAAAAAGAATTAATACCATGCCAAAACTTTATGCGTAATAGCGCTCATTATTTTTATAGGTTTATATTTAAATGTTAGAAATGCCTGTATGAAAAGAGCATTTTTTTTTCCAATTGAGCATGACGTAATGATTAAAAGATTATTGCTAGGATTTATATTCTTTGTGCGCTATGCAACGGTGAAAAAAGTTATTAATTTATTGTATGTTGAATATGAACGTAAATTTCAAAAAAAAATAAGCAACGGTAGGCCGTATTTCTTTAAAATACAACCTACAAATAAATGTGATTCCGGATGTATTTATTGTCTAAAAGAAAGATTAGATATCCCGTTAGGGACAATGTCATTGCAAAATTTTAAAAAAATCGTCGATTCTGTTAAAGATTATGCGTATATGATTGCCTTGCATTATTCAGGAGAGCCATTATTACATAATGATATTTATGAAATGGTTGCTTACGTACATACACAAGGAATAGCGACATATATAAGTACGAATTTGCAGCATTTAAAGAACTGCGACGCCGAACGAATGATAATGAGTGGCTTAGATCTTTTAACTGTAGCTATTGATGGTATTACTGATGAGACATACCTCTCTCATCGGCAGGGCGGGGACATAACAAATGTTATAAACAATATTAAGCTTTTGGTAGAAACGAAAAAAAAACTTAAACAGCTTTATCCCGTTATTAATTTACAATTTCTTGTAACGAGCAATAATGAACACGAGGTGTTGGCCTTTAAAACATTGGCAAAAGATCTTGGGGTTGACATGTTTGACCTCAAACCTGTTGGAACGTACGATAAAAAGCTTTTACCAAAAAATCCTTGTTATCTCCGAAAAGTTTATAGGGAAAAAAAGATAAGAAAGAAAGCTTGTTGGTGGCTATGGGGTGCAAATGTCATTTTATGGAATGGGGATATTATCCCCTGTTGCATGTTATCGTCAAATGAGTATCATGTACATACATCGTATAAGGATTTTATTTCATTGCGTAATACGTCATTACTTCAGAAATTACGCAATACTACCTCTCATGATATCTGTGCGCAGTGTTTAATTCCTTATGGGAATGTTTTTAATCAAACAGTATGATATAACCTACAGTGTTTTTAATATGATAAATGCGCAAAGACGTGTTCTTATTACGGGAGGTTGCGGTTATCTTGGAACGTATTTAGCCAATTATTTACATCGTAAGAACATGCGAGTACGTGTTATTGATGTCATTGAACACAAGAAAGACGATTATGAAGGAGATATTGAATTTGTCAAAAGTGATGTGCGCAATTATGACACGCTCTGTGATTCGATTAAAAATGTTGATTGCATTATTCACGGTGCTGCGGCGTTACCTTCTGCAAAGGCGAAAGAGATTTATTCCATTACTGTTGAAGGAACATCGAATATATTAAGAGGAGCACAGCGGTATAATGTTGAAAGGGTCGTTTATATTTCATCAACAGCAGTTTATGGATGGCAAAAAAAGATACCCATTGAAGAAACAGCCCAACTCAATGGAGTTATACCACATGCGAAGAGTAAAATAATTGCCGAACAACTTTGCGAGTCGTATAAACGTAAAGGAATAGTAATTCCGATATTACGTCCGATGCCACTGGTGGGTATAGGGAGACTTGGGATATTTGAGATTCTTTTTGATTGGATAAAAGATAACAAAAAAATTCCGCTTATTGGAACAGGATTTAATAAACTCCAACTATTAGATACGGAAGATTTACTAGAAGCCATTTATCTTACTATTGTATTACCGTCTCAACGAGTAAACGATATTTTTAATATTGGGGCAGAGGAGTACGAAAGTCTAGAGGAGGATTTATGTGCATTAATCAAAACCGTACAGAGCACTTCGAAAATTATTCATTTACCTGCTAATGCGATAAAATTTATTTTGAAAATTCTGGAGCGGTGTAAAATATCACCGATTTATGCAGGGGTCTATGCTATTATCGATAAAGATTTATCTGTATCGATAACTAAAATAAAAAAACAGCTCGAATGGACGCCGAAACGAAGTAATACACAAGCATTAATTAATGCATATACATGGTATCGAGAAAATCATAATCAGCAGACATATAGTAATTGTAAGACAAACAAGGGGATACTCAAAAAAGGGATATTAACTATTTTGAAGAAGGTGTTATAGAGAGTCTTTTAAAATATTGTTTAATATGAATTAATAGGATTTTAAAGATGCGTATTGCAATATATGGCGCATATTTAAAGGTTAACAATCGCCATAGCTGTTTCGGCCGCAAGTAAAACATTAGGTACGCTTTATTTGCAAAGTAATCTAATCCCTTAAGTGAAAGTGTGCTATTAGGAGGTTTGCAGCTATCTGGCGGAATGTTTTTTCCTTTGTAGGCTTCAAGCCAAATATCTACCCCGAATTTTTTCTTCACTCTTTCATACGTATCACTTGGCGGCATTGGAAATACCACATTGAATTGTGCAAAATGAAGTGGTAATGATTGTGCAAACCTCATGGTATCGTGTACAGTTTCAGTTGTTTCCCCTTCATTGCCTATCATAAAAAATCCAAGGACTTCCATTCCTTTTTGTATAGTTAGTTCTATAGCTGTCTTTATCTGCGATAAGCTCATATTACGATGAAGGTTTTGTAATATTTGCTCATTTCCTGATTCGATACCATAGTGGATACTTATGCATCCGGACTTGGCAAACGTTGCTAGTAATTCATCATCAACTAGATCAGCACGTGTACGGATTGCCCAGGCAAATGTAAGTTTACGTTTTATTATTTCATTACAAAAGTGCATACACCAGTTGCGATCAATGGTAAATGTTGAATCAAGAAACATTATTTCCTTAATGCTCAATTTGTTGATGCATTCTTCAATTTCAGCTATAACATTTTCAATAGATCGGGTCTGATACGGTATGTATCGATCGACACAATACGTACATGAATAGGGGCACCCTATGCTTGCTGTCATCGTGGTAAATGTATCGTACTTAGATAAGGCAGTAGTACACACGCTGTTGTCTATCAACTCTCTAGCGGGAAAAGGAATAGTATCAAAATTAAATGCTTCTTCATTGGCAGTTTTTATTATATTTCCGTTATCGGTATAAATAATACCTTTGACGTTTTCAAAAGGAACTTTTTTTTCAATCGCATCAGTAATATCAATGACTGAATGAAATCCCTTTCCGGTTAATGCGAAATCTATCTGTTTGTTTACTATAGTTTCTTCCGGATATAATCGTGGAAAATGGCCTCGTGCAATGATATGACAGCGCAATGTATCTTTAAGTACTTTTAACGTTTCAAACTCAAACTGAGGATTATAGATATTAACGGAGGAAAAGATAATATCAGGATTAAACTGTTTTGCTAAGGCAGTGATGTGATTTATGGTATAGCCCATTAATTCGCCATCAAGCAATTTAACGGTGTGTCCTTTTTGTTTTAAAAGTGCTCCATAATAGAGCAAACCAAGCGGGGGGTACCGTACGAGCCATTCAAAATAAAATTTTGATGAAACCATACCGCCGACCGATGCAATTTTGCAAGCACTATTTATAGGGAGTCTGAGTAAGAGTATTTTCATTACATTATATACGGTAAACATCCATTAGTTAATAGTCTCTGCGTTTCATGATAATATGATTTATTAGTGAACTTATTGTAGTGTAATGTTAATATATGCTATTATATAATTCAATAGTTATTTACACATCAACCGGTACCACTATCCTCACGCGGGTCTGGTGAAAGGCGGGAGTCAGTATACGAAATGAGACAGATATTTTCTTTAAAAGATAAAAAAAACCATCGGGCGCTCATTGTTTTATTGATTCTTATCATTGCGTTGGCATTAAGACTGTATGGTGTTGATCGCTATACGTTTTGGTCCGATGAGGCCAGTTTATTGCTGGATACGAGGAGCGTATGGGACATTTTTCCATTAACAGCTTTTTTGGACCCCTCATTTTCAAAAACAAATCAAGATTATTTGTTAATGTATAATCATTTGTTTATTCACTACTGGAGGAAAGTGTTTGGCTCATCAGAGTTTGGCTTGCGATTTTCATCTGTCATATTTTCCTTAGCAAGTTTATGGCTTATGTATATTGTGGGTAAACATTTCTTTCCACGGAAGAGTGTGTTCGCTGCGCTTGTTCTCACATGTTGCTCGCCAATGCATATTTATTATGCTCAAGAATTAAGGCCCTATGCCGCGCTCGGATGCTTTTTTTTACTTATGATTTTATCTGTAATAAAGATAGTATTTGAGCATAAGCAACGCTATTGGTTATTGTACGGTTTTGTCGCTATCGTAAGTATATACTTCCATTTTATAATGGTGTTTTCTCTCTGCTCTATAATACTGTATCTCATTATTGGTCACTGGCGCAATCGTGATTTAATGAAAAAAGCTGCTCTCATGCATATTGGTATAGGAATTGTCCTTACTCCGGTATGGATTATTCTTGTGCATAACTATTTCAATTATCTGCAGTATGCGGTTCATCTGGAGTTAAATGAATATCCGGTGTGGGGAGGAGCAATATCGCTGATACATTTATTCTGTACGCTTAAAAACTTCAGTATCGGGTATGCGGTAAGTTATATGTCATGGGTGGGTATTGTGCAATCGGTACTCTTTTTGACATTATTCACAATAGGTGCACGGACATCTTTCACTAATGCTAAAGTGAGGTTGCTGCTATTCTGCATTCTTTTTCCTGTGGCCTCCCTTTTTTTACTTTCGTTTATAAAACCTTGTTATGTTGATAGATATGTTTATTACGTTTTACTTCTCGCTCTTTTATGTGTTGCAGGTGGATTATTACGGTGTAGAAAAAGAGTATCACTTGTTGTATTGACAGTGATCTTGGCAATGAATGGATATGGATTATTACGTTATTATACGAATAATTATCCCGATGATGCTCTGACGAGTTCGTATGGCATTACAAAAAAACAAAATATTC
>JAHJGZ010000197.1 GCA_018823795.1 Candidatus Omnitrophota bacterium | reverse complement strand
TTAATTATTTTTTTAAAAAAGAAATTTAAGATTAAAGATACTGCAGAGATTAGCTGTGAAGTGTCTCCAATGACGATTGCTGGTAAGAAAGGACAAGAAAAGCTCAAGATATTATTTAATAATGGAGTCACTCGTATAAATCTTGGTATCCAAAGTTTTTCGGATGACGTATTAAACATTGTAGAAAGGCATCAGACAACGCCGTTAATTGTTTCTAATTTTGATTCTTTGCGGAAAGTAGGATTTGATGATATAAATGTTGATCTAATGATTGGATTACCCAGGCAAACCGTCAAAGGGTGGAATAAAACGATTGAAATGACCGCTTCCTTGCAGCCGGATAAGATTTCTTTTTTTTCTTTGGTAATGCGGTCTCCAAAAATGTATACATTGTATTTGAGCAATCCGGAACTATTTCCATCAGAAAATACGAGGTTGTTAATGAATATCATGATCGTTGAAGGATTGCGAGCGAGGGGGTATGTGTGGCGCGAGATGGAAACGTTTTTGTCCCCGCAAAAGAAAAGAAATATATTTTTTAGTCCTTCTGTCGGGCCTTTAGATATAATAGGGTTAGGAGTTTCTGCTCATTCGTTTATGAACAACTATCAATATACTAATTGTTATGATATTAAAAAGTATATGCATAGTATTAGCAAGGGGATATTGCCGTTATGGCTGGGTGTCGAGTTTTCAAAAGATCAGATAATGATGCGACAATTAATTCACTCACTTAGTCAATTGCATCCGGGAATAGACAAACAAGAAATAGTGACAGCATTTGGCATAGATGTTGAAAAATTCTTATATACAGAGCTCAAAGAGTTACGGGAAAAGCAAATGATCATTGAAGATAAGGGAGTAATTAAACTTTCAGAGAAAGGGGTATTTTTCGCGGATGCCATATTTCAAGGGCTTTGCCATAGAATGTATGATATGAAAAATATGCAGGGACTAATTCCTGTGCTTAGACGGTTACCTGCCACGATATCTCTTATTAATCGTAAAAATGTTAAAATATTTTTATACCAAAAGTTATGTCGTGCAGTAAAATAAAGTCATGAGTGAACTCATTAGACGGGCACATGAATATTTGAATGTTTATTTAAAAAATGATAATCCGTGTAATCGTATAAATCGACAGTTGCCGTATACGAAATATACGACATTCATGTACGGTTATATGCCGCTGCCCTATTATGCCTTACATTCGGTCGATATTCATACTCTATTTAATAAAAATAGAATGGTTCAAAAGCCGGTTTTAATTTATCTTCATATCCCGTTTTGTGCCTACAAATGTTCTTATTGCTATTATTTAAGTACTGCTTGTCATAACAAACAGGTGATTGGGGACTATATTGATACTCTTCTGCAGGAAATAGAATTAGTCGGCCACCACATTGATCTTGGTTCGCTACCGATACATTCAATCCATATAGGAGGAGGGACACCAACCTGTTTGGATGTCTCACAATTGGATTATGTTTTTTCAGTGTTAAAAAGAAAATTTGCTATTGATAACAATACTGTTATTCACTGTGAAAGTAGTCCCGATACTATAATCAGTGAAGGAAAGTTGCAATGTTTAAAGCGGCATGGTGTGCGCCATTTAGATATCGGCATTCAGACATTTCAAGATTCTACTCTTGCCTTGGTAAACAGAAGACATACCAAAGAAATGGCACAGAAGGCGGTTATGCGCGCGCAAGAGATTGGTATGGAAGAAATTAATATTGATATGCTGATTAATTTGCCTGATCAAACTCCGGAGTGTTGGGAAGAGGATCTTAAGACTATCGTTTCGTTGCGGCCGACCTCGGTAACGATATATTGTAATGCCTTGAAAACTCCCCACATGTTAGATCTTTATTATAGTAAGCGGTGCAGGTTCCCTTCTGTACAGGATGTAACCATAATGAACATTATGGCGTATCTTTCTTTGCGTGAAGAAGGATATCGCCTTAAAATGACAACCTATTATTCTTTGCGGGCCGATGGTGATGAGCAAAAAGAGGACATACCCGATGTTTTGTCGTTTGGCCCGCGGACGTGGTCGTTATTTAATGATACAGAGTATTATAACACATTTGATTTGAACGAATATGTACAACAAATCAACAAGAAGAAATTGCCTATCTGCGTGGGGGCAAAAATTAGTGCACGGAGAAAGTTAAAACAAATAATAGCTTCCCGGCTTCAGCATGTTTCACATGGCGTATCAAAAGAATTGTGGGATAAATATAAATCGCAAAGTGCGGATCATTTTAGTACGCTTGAGAAAATCGAACGGCAACAATTGGTTGCTAGGGATCATGATCGAATTAAACTCTCATTGAAAGGTATTTTTTTCGCAGACGATGTTTTTAAAGAATTTCACAAGCATCATGAACGGGAATCTTTGTTTTTGAACGTTGTGCTCAACAATGTTTTTCTACGCAAACTTTATTTTTATGTACGGAGTAAAGCGTGGTCATATAAAGCATTCATTTTTTTAAACAAGCTTCTTCCGAAAATTAAAATGTAATACATGAGTTCTCTCTATGTCGAAAAAACGAATATACGCCGCCTAATTAACAAAGTGATAGAGTTGTCTGCAACGCGGGCACATGTTATTTATTCACAGTATATTCCGTTGACGTGGAAGGCGGTCATGTTGTGTTTGGATTGCAAAGTTGCACAGGTGCCATGGATGAAGCGATGGAGCTGTCCTCCGTATACTATAAATGTTGAAGATGTGAAGGCGATGACTCGACAATATCCGTACGCATTAATTGTGAATGTTGAAGCACCGTTTCCTTTTTTTGTGAAGGCAAGCTGGCATACGTGGAATCCTTTTCTGCATGTTACGCAAAAAATTTATAGTCATATATTTTGGAGTAAACTTCATACTATTATGGTAGGTATTAAAAAATATTTTGGCGAAGAGTCGATTTCCTCGTATTGTTGGGGCAGTGCTCCGTGCCATGGATGCTTCAAGTGTAGTTTTCCGCAAAAATGCCGTAAGCCCGACTCGTTTCTTTATTCGCCGGAAGCATCGGGGATAGACCTATATCGCATAGCACAAAAGATCGGCATCCCTGTTGAAATTCCGCCGCAAAAAAAAATCCAATTGATGTCATTAGCGCTTTTTGATATGCCATAGGAAAACGTAATGAAAAAAGGGTTAAACCACATTGAACGTACAATACATGAAAAAGCTAAAAGTGAATATACCCGCAGTGAAGTATTCTCTGATGAAAAAATGGCAAAACGAAAAATGATTGAATATAGAAGAGCGGGTTATTACTTTGCTGTTTGTGTGTATGAAAATGGCTTGTGGCGGTTGTTGATTGCATAACCAAGTAATTTTTTGATATACAATTTTTGTCTTATTATATATGTGTGTTTTATTGTTCAGAATAGATGGGCGCTCTTATTATGGTAAAGGTTTTTTTAAAGATACTTATATTTCGTTTTCTTAAAGCGTGCAGATGGATCCGGCCGCTTCCTCTCAGCTTGACACTGCGAGTGACCAATACGTGCAATCTGCAATGCAAAATGTGTAATATTTGGAAACATAATGCCCCTTCAGAATTGACTCTTCAAGAATATACAAAAATCTTTCAATCGATAAAAGGAAAGATTTTGTGGGTTACCTTTGATGGCGGTGAACCATTTTTACGTGATGACATTGATGAGATTGTCGTACTGGCATACCAGTATATACAACCACATGTCATTAATATACTAACGAATGGTACGTTGCCCCACATTATTATAGATAAAGTGAGCACCCTCGCGCAAAAGTGTCCGGATACACACATCATTGTTAATATTTCCATAGACGGAATCGGACAACAGAATGATGAGATACGAGGTTGTTCAGGAATTACCGAGCGTGTCTTACAGACCTACTATGGACTTAAAAATCTTTCTTATTCAAATCTTTCAATCGGCATCAATACAACAATATCGAAATTCAATGTATCTCATATCGCTGATATTATCAAATATTGTTTGTCATTGAAACCTGATTCGTATGTGTTAGAAATTGCCGAGCAAAGAGCCGAATTTTATAATATACATGATGATGTCCGCCCATCGCTTACCGAATGTCTCGAGTCTTTAGATATTCTTCAACGTGAATTAAAGCAAAAAGTGTTTAAGCGGTATGGCAAGATTGTTAATATTCTCCGGCGGCATTATTATACTTTTGTTAAAAAAACATTACAAAAAAAGAAGCGAATTATTCCCTGCTTAGCAGGGACTGCTTCTGCCCGCCTACTTCCAAACGGCGATATATGGTGTTGTGGTGTGCGGGAAAAGCCGATGGGCAACATTCGTTATGAAGGGTATGATTTTAAAAAAATATGGTTGAGCGAATGCAGTGACCGGATAAGAAAAGAGATACAAACTGAAACATGTTATTGTACCGCGGTTAATCCTTACTATACCAATAGAGCATGTTCAATACCTGTTTTAATGCGATAGGATTACAGAAGTACAGAAGGTTATGGCAACAAAATTTTTTATAATAATCGATTGGCGACACTGTTTATCTATATATTAGCAATACAAATTATCCCGCTGATGATATAAAAAGGAAAAGTGTATATGAACGTTATGTTTGTTGATCCCAAGTGGAATTATGAACTGGGGTATAATCTCGGTTTAGCTTATGTTCTTACAGCGGTCGAGAAAAAACATGCCGTCAGTTTGCTAGATATGACTTTTC
Organism: Candidatus Omnitrophota bacterium; assembly: GCA_018823795.1. Taxonomy (GTDB): domain Bacteria; phylum Omnitrophota; class Omnitrophia; order JAHJGZ01; family JAHJGZ01; genus JAHJGZ01. The sequence goes on along the minus strand of JAHJGZ010000197.1, from coordinate 817 downwards.
AATCAGGATTTCAAGAAAAGTATATTGTTAAAAAGGTTAAGAAAGAGACGCCGGATATTGTTGGCATTTCAGTCGTTACCGGTGCAAACTATGTACATACGCTCCGTATTGCACAGGCAATCAAAAGGCTTAATTCAGATATACTCATTGTTCTCGGAGGAGTTCTACCGACGTTGTATCCTGACTTGATTATTCATGAGCCACTGATAGATGCACTCTGTATTGGTGAGGGAGAGGTCACGTTTGTTGAATATGTAGACAAAATCGAGAATAAAGAGCCGCCGCTCGTGAAAGGGATATGGTATAAAGAAAAAGACGGCACAGTCATAAAAAATGAGTTGCGACCTTTGATAAATAACTTAGATGATATTGCATTCCCTAACTGGGACTATTGGGATATGGATAAACATGTAAAAGCATCTAGATTTATGAGCGGAGCACTTGCGTGTGGTGCCTCACGAGCGTGTCCTTATGATTGTAGTTTTTGTTTCGAGCCTGTACTGCGCAAAGCCGTTCCAGGGAAGTCTTATCGAACACGAAGCGCTGAAAATATAATCAGAGAAATTGAGTTTAACGTTAATAAATATGGAAAGTACGGCATCAGCCATATTGATTTTTATGATTCAATATTGGGATTCGACCGGCAACAATTAGAAAAATTTTGCGCCTTGTTTGTCAAGCACGGACTCGATAAAAAATTGACGTGGGCTGGTGTTACACGCGTGGAGATGATCACGGAGGAATGGGCTCGGTGCGTTGCGCAGGCGAATTGTGTACGATTGGCAATAGGAGTTGAATCAATAGATGATGTTGTGCG
>JAHJGZ010000196.1 GCA_018823795.1 Candidatus Omnitrophota bacterium | reverse complement strand
CCCTTTTGAATTTATAATTATTTCCATTTTCTTTGTAATAGCATCCATCGACTGAGTTCTTTCTGCGTGATGTTTAGTTTTCTTAACAGTCGCCCTTTTTCATGCGGTGATATGATGGCGTTAATCGTTTCCAATGCTTTCCGCAATGTCCATACCATGAATACATTAGAATAGGAATTATTTTTTAGCCCATGTTTTTTTGAGCCCGGCAATTGCTCATGAAACTCATCCGGCCCCATAATCCCTTCCGTGTAATAACGTCCCTTCTTTTGATCATATTTTGCCAGACTCGAGACAAACTGAGCGATCGACAAAATCATTTCAGCACCATAGCGAATAAAAAAGCTTTTGTCTCCGGTCCGTTGCCAGTACTGCCACACGTTATACGCGATTGCGAAAGAAATATGACGCTGGATAGAACTATAATCAGGTCCCCATTTACCTGACAAAGGGTTTAGGTGAACAATTTGTGTCTCTTCTACCCCGCTTGAACCGCTTTGCCACGGAAACATAGCGCCGTTATACCCGTATTTTTTTGCATATTTCCGCGCTTGCCCAAGACGCCGATAGCGATACATGAGCAGTGATTTTGATATTTCAGGAACATGAAAGTCGTATAATGGCATTATGAAAAGCTCGTCCCAAAAGATATGCCCACGATAGGCTTCACCATGTAATCCCCGCGCAGGCATGCCCGCATCGACCGTGATACTGTGTTTTGAAGCCGTTTGTATCAGATGAAACATATGTAAGCGTAATACCTTTTGAGCGAATGCATCCCCGGTTATTTTGATATCAAACATTTCCCATAGCGTTTTCCACGCGCGGACATGCTCTTTTAATAAGGCGGTAAAGGTGTGTTGCTTTTTGAATACAGAAATAGCTGCATGGCGATAATTTTTAATACCACTATCCTTTGATGTAAACAACGAGACGATCTTTTCAACAGCGTAGCTTTTTTTCTTTTTAACGAAGAATGTACATTCTTGATATATCTTTCCCTTATTTTTTTTTATAATCTCACAGCGTGTTCTCATTTTTTTATTATTGACAAAAATTTTAATGCGGCATGCTTGGGAAATGTAAATATTTGATTGGCTTGTTTTTACCGAAAGGGATATTCCATCGCGGTCAAATGTTTGTACCGACCACGGAATGAGATGTTTTGACCTCAGCTGCCGGTATCGTGCTACTCCATTATTTATGACGGTGCCATCAAGCATGGATTGAATTGTAATGCGCCCTTCATAATTTTCAGGGGTAATAACATACTTCATTGCCGCCACATGGGGATTTGCCATGCTTACGATTCGACATGTTTCGACCGTCGTTATTTTCCCGTCTTTGGATTTCAATCTGGTGTTTCGCGTAAGAATACCACGGTGCATGTCAAGTTCTTGCCGGTAGGAAAGTATTGTGCTTGACGAAAGCGTAACCCATTCACCATTATCGATTTTAAATCGTATTATGAGCCAATTCGGGCAATTAACCAGATCTTCGTTGTAAATCGTTCGCCCGGCAAGAGGCGTACCTATTTTGTTGTAACCACCTGCAACATATGTACCGGGATAATGACTTTCTGAATCAAAAGCTTCTGGCTGTGCACCCCGTGTTGCAAAATAGCCATTACCGAGCGTGCACAGTGCCTCTCGTAATTTTTCTTCTTCCGGATTAAAATTTTGGTATATGATCTTCCAGGAGGACATAATCTTTAATTTTTTTTAAGCTGAATAATCATTCTTAGTAATTTTTTAACCTCTTCCGGCGAAGATAATTGAAAATGAGCAGCAGATTCTCTTGACTCTTCAGAAACGACAATACCGGTGCCTCTTGTGCGGATAGTTCTGAACGCAAACTCATCAGTAATATCATCACCAATATAAAACACAGAAGCCTTTGACCACGGCAATTTGAACGTTTTCATTAGCCATCGTATTGCATTGCCTTTGCCCCAATCTACATTTGGCAGGATTTCATACACTTGTTTTCCTTTGAGCAGTCGAAACTTTGGATTGTTTTGAATGATAGAATTAACTGTTTCTGTAATTTGTGACACATTTTTTTTGCTCACTAATCGATAATGAATAGCGGTGATGTATTTTTTTTCTTCAATAAGTATCCCGGGAATATTTCCGATAGCTTTTGAAACAAGGGCCCTTACTTTAGCCCCTTTCGATAAAAGTTTTTTTGCCTTTGGATGTACTATTGAATAACCGGGCCCCGCAATATCAAAGCCGTGGTTACTGGCATAAAAAATATTTTCTATACCAACAAGACTTTGCAATTCTTCCCGCTGTCTGCCGCTTATTATTGCGACGGTATGTATTCGTGATAGTTCTAAGACTATATTTTTCATATCATCATCGAGCACTGCCTCACTCGGCCGGTCCTTTATAGGCATAAGAGTACCATCATAATTGAGAAAGAAGACCAGTTTTTTTTCGGTTATGACGGCTGATTGAGGAGAGCGAAAATTGTAAGGGCTCACCATAATGGTCGTTTTATGTTTGTGCGGTAAGCGCGGAATATGAGTAACATTCTTACATTCCTCCCACGCAGAGAAAAAGGGCTTCGGTTTTTTATGAAACCAATCGACTATCCAATCGATTGTCATATCAGACAAATCGCGGACAACAACATCAGCACCATTTCTCATCAACACCGCTGCATTTTTTTCGCGTGCTACGCCAATAACTAATCCGAAACCACCATTTCTTCCGGCCATAACACCCGATTTTGCATCTTCAATAACGACTGACTTAAGAGGTGTTGCGCCAAGATTTCGTGCTGCCCTAACAAAAATATCTCCTTCTGGTTTGCCTTTCAATCCGAACTCGACAGACACCATACCATCGACACGTGTTTCGAATAAATGATCTATACCTGCAGATTCTAGAACGATTTTGCAATTTTTTGACGATGATGCAACGCCAATCCGAACATTATTATTTTTGAGCGTTTTTATTAATTCTATCGTAGAAGGATACACCTCAACCCCATCTTTTTTAATGATCTCGTTAAAGAAAAGATTCTTTCTATTGCCAAGTGCACAAATAGTTTCATTTTCTGACGGATCGGTAGGCTCTCCCATAGGAAGTTCAATGCCGCGCGATTTAAGGAAGCTTTTAACTCCGTTATAGCGTGGCTTTCCATCTACATAGGTCAGATAATCGATATCATGAGTAAATTCATGGAAAGGTTCACCATCCCTTTTTTCTCGAAATCGTAAATAGTCATCAAACATCTTTTTCCATGAACGGCCATGAACAAGGGCTGTTTTTGTTATAACGCCGTCTAAATCGAATATAAACGCATCAAAAGGATATGTATTCACTTGTTTCCTTAAATGTATTGTCTAACGATATTGATATTGAGCCCCTGACTTTTCTCTATCTCTAATCTCTCCAGTATATTAGATGAAAAGATTGATTTCTAATTTGGATGCAATTTTTTATTATATATGAGGAAGAGTCTGAAAGCAAGGAATATGAGAGCTTAAGGGGTAATTATTGACTTGAAGAGGTCTTAACTTCTTTAGTGACAGCTACTTTTTTAACACTACGTCTTTTTGCACCGTTTGCGGATACCGGTTCCATTGAAAGAGTAATATGGTCAACATAAATAGTTCCCGCCTTTGGCTTACTAACGATGTCATCAAAAACAATAACAAATTCATTCATCGCTGACCAATCTTTAATCAGTCTATATTTACCAAAAGGGATAGAATATTTTTGCCAACTCTCAGTAATGCCACCAACGACATAGCTGGCGGTTTTCTGGTTATCTTTCAGTTCGATCTTTAATCGAGAGGTGAACCGTGCCTCCGTATCTCCTCTGATATAAAAATTGAGGGTATTGTAACCGGTAAAATCTTTTTGCATCAGTTTCATCCAAAAGCCATTGTATGCAGGGTTGGGAGAATCAACGTCATAATTCAGTTGAAGTGCGTAGCCATTATCAACTATAGGATCTTGAACAAATGCCATAGTACACGTTTGAGTATCGTCTGTCGGATCTCTATCCCAAATGCTGTATTGACCGCCGATATTGTTCAAGCCGATATTTTCTGCATCAGGCGGGGGCGTGTTGAAATCTGCAATCAGTAACTCAGGCGATTGCTGTAGCCCCGCATCATCGATTTTCGAATTAGCTATTGTTAGAGGCGCAGTACCCCATAACAAAAAACACACCATTCCTATTCCTATTAAGAAATATTTAATATTTTGTGCGTATATATATTTGCTTAAAAAATGGGTGTGAACCATATTGAGTACCAGTGACTTAGGTTTAAGTTTAAATTATACTATGCCGACGGCCCTTTTACAATAGGCGTACCGCTATTATTCTTTTATTTATGAAGAGTGCAATATGTCTTATACGTTATTTGATCAAAACAGACGATGATAACTTTTTTAACGAGGTCGTTGCTTTGAAGGAACACATTAATTTCTGTAAGTGCAATATTTGCAGCAAGTTCGATAGGAAAACGGTAAACACCAGTACTAATGGAAGGAAACGCGATTGCTTGTATTTTATAATCTAAAGCTAACGTAAGGGAATTTTTATAACAATGAGCAAGCAGCGTATGCTCGCTCTTATGTCCTCCTCTCCACACAGGACCAACTGTGTGAATGATGTATCTTACAGGAATGTTATAGCCCTGAGTGATTTTTGCTTCCCCTGTTCGACACCCATTAAGCGATCGGCATTCTTCTAAAAGTTTTGGCCCCGCCGCACGATGAATTGCCCCATCAACACCGCCGCCGCCGAGCAATGTCGTATTAGCCGCGTTAACAATAGCATCGGCTGATACGGTTGTAATATCCCCCTGAATAATTTCTATCTGTCCCATGCCGTTATTGAACCTTTACTATTAAGCCTAAGGGTAACAAATTTTTTGACTGAATTCAATCCATTTTCGGTGCAGAATTGAATAAATCCCTCTATACTTTTTTCCATTATTATGATATAAATAGTGCCTCATGGAAATGACCATAACACCGATGATTAAGCAATATCAGGACATTAAAGCAAAACACCAAGACTGCATTCTCTTTTATCGTCTTGGTGATTTTTATGAAATGTTTTATGACGACGCAAAAGAAGCTTCTCGTATCTTAGATGTTGTTCTTACTTCGAGGGGAAAAGGTCAAGGAAGTAAAATTCCGATGTGTGGCATACCTTTTCATGCTGCTGATTCCTATATTGCACGGCTTATAAAGGCGGGTAAAAAAGTTGCCATCTGCGAGCAGGTTGAAGACCCCGCAGTGGCGATAGGGATTGTTAAGCGCGATGTCATTCGGGTGATTACCTCAGGCACCTATATTGATGAAAGCAGTAACGAACCACGATACCTTTTCTGCATTCTTCTTCGCAAAAATGGCTTAGGGATTGCTTTTATTGACCCTACCAATGGTACGATCCAGGTCAATGAATATACCGACAGGAAAAAAGCGGTTGAAGTCATCGCGAAGCTCCCACTCTATGAATGTATCTTTCCTGCTAGCGATATCGAAAATGTTAAAGCATTTTTTAAGGATTCCCTTTTGTCCACGAAACAGTTTATGATGAGTCCGTGTGATGATTGGTGTTTTAATTATGATATAGCGCAGAAAACGTTATGCGACCATTTTGAAACGCATAATTTACGCGGCTTTGGCATTGAGGATATGCAGCTGGCGACTGAAAGCGCGGGCGCACTCCTTGAGTATCTTAAGCAAATGAACCGCCAGCCAATGCGACACGTCGATAAGATATCGATTTTTTCAGATGAAGATCACGTTTTTGTATCCCCTGCCGCCTGTTTTGGCCTTGAATTAGAATCTCTCCTTAAAACATTAGATAAGACTCAGAGTGCTTTAGGAAAACGTATGTTTCAATTCTGGCTCTATCATCCGCTTAAAAACACCTATGCTATTAAAGAGCGGCAATCAGCGATAGTTTTATTGAAAGAAAATGAAACCGTTTGTGAGAAATTACAAAAGCTTTTGCGAACGCTGCCCGATATTGAAAAAAACATTTCACGCATTAGTTGCGGGTACGGCTCTCATCGCGATTTACTTGCGCTCCGGAATGCACTTATAAAAGTGCCGGACATTAAACGAGCACTCCTTCCTCTTATTGAGCGCAACAACCTTTTTTCTCTTCCGGATTGCAAAGAAATCCGTGAGCTGCTTGAGCGCGCGATAAATCCTGAGGTGCCCCTTTCAAAACCTGAAGGAAAGGTAATACGAAAAGGATATCACCCTGAACTTGATTCTTTGCGAGATATTCAGGATAACGGAAAAGAATGGTTGCGCAATCTTCAAAAGGAAGAGATTGTGAGAACAGGCATTAATTCGCTTAAAATCGGATTTAATAAAGTATTCGGTTATTTTCTTGAAATTAGTAAAGCCAATCTTCATCTTGCGCCGGCCGATTATATCCGCAAGCAAACATTAGTTAATGCCGAACGGTTTATTACTCCCTCATTAAAAGAATTTGAAGAGAAGATGCTCTCAGCTGAAGGAAAAATTGCTCGGATTGAATCTGAAGTGATAGCCTGTTTATTTGAAAAGATTCTTCAGGCCTCGAAAGAGCTTCATGCAATCTGTCACTCCCTCGCGACAATTGATTCATTGTATGCGCTCAGTCTTCTCTCTCGCCTGTCAGGGTATTGTCTGCCCGAGGTAACCGAAACAACCGAAATTATGATTACTGACGGGCGGCATCCGGTTGTCGAATCTTTCGCGCGGGAACCCTTTATTCCCAATGACACCCTGCTTGATACAAACGAAAATCATCTTCTGATTATCACGGGGCCGAACATGGCGGGGAAATCAACCTATATACGTCAAACAGCCGTGCTCGTTATTATGGCTCAAATGGGAAGTTTTATTCCTGCCGCCTCTGCACGTATTGGCGTTGTGGATAAAGTTTTTACCCGAATTGGCGCACATGATGAGATAAGTAAAGGACAAAGCACGTTTATGGTGGAAATGAGTGAGACCGCGGGTATTTTGAACAATCTATCTGAACGAAGTCTCGTTATCCTTGATGAGATCGGCAGAGGAACTAGTACCTTTGACGGGCTCAGTCTTGCGTGGGCTGTGGCAGAATTTCTTGAAAAGAAAAAAGCACGAACGCTCTTTGCGACACACTTTCATGAATTGACCGCACTGGCAGAGAGTACCGTTGGGGTTAAGAATTATAATATTGCGGTTAAAGAATGGGGCGAGGAAATAATATTCCTCCATAAAATTATTCCGGGAGGAACTGATGATAGTTATGGCATCTATGTGGCAAAACTTGCCGGGATTCCAAAAACGGTGGTGAAGCGGTCTCAACAGATTCTCTCTCGTCTTGAGACAAAAGGAAACCTGCAGGATACGATACGCAATCAGGCAGAGAAAGATTTGCAACTTGGGCTTTTTTCGCAGAGAAATGCGACCCTTGCCGATAAAATCTATTATGAATTGAATACGTTGGATATCAATAGTCTTTCCCCTCTTGATGCGTTCAATAAAATAAATTCGTGGAAGGAGAAGGTTAAAGACCATGAGACCGATTAATGTACTTCCTCCTGACATTGTGAGTAAGATTGCTGCGGGTGAGGTGATTGAGCGGCCCGCCTCAGTCATTAAAGAACTTCTTGAAAATTCTCTTGATGCGGGCGCACAAAAGATTGATATCTATATTAAACAAGCCGGACAAACTCTTATTCGCATTAAGGATGATGGCCACGGTATTGCGAAAGATGACATAGAAAAAGTATTCCAGCGCCATGCAACAAGCAAAATTAATACGGCGGATGATTTGTATAGTATTGCATCGTTGGGATTTCGCGGTGAGGCATTATATAGCGTTGCCGCTGTCGCCGATATTATACTGCGGTCAAAAATTGACGGGCAAGAGACCGGTTGGGAGTTGCATATACGCGGCGGTGCGCATATTAGTTTAAAGCCGGTTGCTATGCAGCGTGGCACTGAAATCGAAGTAAACGAACTATTCTACAATACGCCGGCGCGCAGAAAATTTTTAAAGACGAAAACAACGGAATATAACCAAATACTTTCGATCATTATCCCTTACATCCTCATCCATAATGTGATTGACATCTCGTTTACGACCGATTATAAATCGTATGAACGAACAGTATTTCACCACCTGCCTGATGAAGAGGTCGCCCGGCGCATAGCGCGCGTGCTCAATATCGACAATAAACATATTCTCGAAAGTGAACATGCTATTGCTGATAGGCGTGTTAGCTTCAAAGCATTTTTAGGAGATTCGAATATTCGTAGAACAAGCAAGGATATGCAGTATATATTTATTAATGGACGACCGGTCATGCATCGTTTACTTAATTATCAACTGAATGATATGTTTCGCCTGATCTTTCCTTCTGATATTTATCCTTTTTTTGTTTTGTTCCTGACGGTGCCGGCAGAAGACGTCGATGTTAATATTCATCCGACGAAACGGGAAGTAAAAATTGTTCATGAGTATGACTTGTGCAAACGTATCCGCTCATTGTGTGAGGAGACGCTCTTGTCATGGAGTAAAGCAAAACAAGTTGTAGGGTCCCCCTTTACGATGCCCGCGGTCTCATCTGCAACTGAACAGCAGCCGGGAGCCGTCATTGAAAGGGATTCATCTGATTATATAAAGGTGGCGACACAAAATTTACTCGAGACGTTTACCGAATCAGTTATTGCAGAGAATCATGACACGTTGAAAGTGAAATTGCGTCAAGCACATTTTGTCGGTGCCTTTTATAAGAAATATCTTTTATTTGAAGCCGCCTCTTCCCTTCTTATCATTGATCAGCATGCAGCGGCAGAACGCATCAATTACGAACTCCTCAAACGACAGGTTGAGCAGGGAAATATCGAAGTGCAGCAACTTTTAACCCCCTTACCCATAAAGGTTACCCATCAAGAATTCACGCTCTGGGAAGAGGTTGGACAAAAACTTGAAGACGTTGGATTCTTTACCACTCAATGGGATAATGAAACGATAGCAATACATGCATATCCGCAATTGATTAAAGATCCGGAAATGGCGTTTAGGAATCTTTTATCGGGAACTGATGTTGCTCGCTGCGATAAAGAGACGTTGGCGCGTCGTGCCTGTCGCAGCTCAGTTATGGCTGGTGATACGGTAGAAAGGGAAGGTGCTGAAAGCCTGCGCACACAACTTATTGACTGTAATGATCCTTTTGTCTGCCCCCATGGTAGGCCCACCGTGATTGAAATACAGGAACCCTTCCTCAGTAAGCAGTTTTTAAGAACTTAAGGTGTTGACCGTTCAAACTCCTCCCAATGGAGTATGTCTGCTACCGCCCTTCGTTTAATACTGCGGAATTCTTTCGGTGATTGTGGATACCCACATGAAATAAGAGCAACAAGCTTACATTCATGTGGAGCCAAGAGCAGTGCGCTGATGTCAGAACAATAATCTTTTTTGTCTCCGGCGACCCAACAGGTTCCCACGCCTAAAGACGTTGCGGCCAGGAGCATGTTTTCCACTGCGGCACAACCATCTTCGAGGTAATACTTCGTATCTTTACAGAAAACCGCAATGCAGGCTGCGGCCTCTGCGATAAATTTTCCGTTTACTGCATGGTGTGCAATTTCCGTAAGTCTTTCCGGTTTCCTCACAATGACAAATTCCCATGGTTCGACCGCACGTGCGGTCGGTGCGAACCGCGCTGCATCAATAATTTCTTCGAGCACTTCTTGCGGAATCGGCTTTGATTGATATGTGCGAATACTGCGTCGTTTCTGTATACTGTTTCGTAGGTCCATCATGCTCTCTCTCCTTTAACTACAGCGCTGCGTTCAATATGTTCATAATGTTTTTACGTGTTAGCTGTTTATAGTGCCCTACTTTTCCGCGACACTGTATTGCTGCGCTCATAATGGCTTCAAAATGTTCGTTTGAGATCCCCAGTTCATGAAGCGTTGCGGGTAAGCCGATAGATGAAAAGAAATCCCTCGTTTTTTTAATCGCCTCTTCTGCAATAGACTGACTGTCGTTATTCGCATCAATGTCCCAGACCCGCGTGCCATAATTAACAAAATTTACGATTGTTTCGCTGGTTAAGAATTCCTTCATGAAGTGCGGCAAGAGAATTGCGAGACCGACACCGTGACTGATATCGTATAGACCGCTTAATTCATGTTCGATCGCATGACACACCCAATCAGATATTTTCCCTTTGCCAGCGACGCCGTTTAAGGCAAGACTGCTTGCCCACATAATGTTCGCTCGCGCGTCATAGTTTTTTGGTTGGCTGCACACAATGGGCCCGTAATGAATACAAATTTTTAATAAGGCCTCTGCCATTCGATCCTGAACATCCGCGTGCGGGATTGGCGTAAGATAATTTTCAAAAACATGTGCCATTATGTCAGCAATGCCTGCTGCGGTATTATACGCGTCTACAGAAAACGTAAATTCAGGATTGAGTATGGAAAATGCGGGAATAAGCACCGGCGAGCTCGTAGCACGTTTCTCTTTTGTTTGG
>JAHJGZ010000195.1 GCA_018823795.1 Candidatus Omnitrophota bacterium | reverse complement strand
GGTGTCTAATAGCGAAATTGATCATTCTTCCGGCACTTGTTTTATGTGTTATTTTGGTTTTGCCATGTAACAATCTGTATAAATTTGTTATTTTTCTGCAGTCCACCATGCCAACAGCAGTGACATTAGTTATTATTGGTATGGGAACAAAAGAAGGAAATCTTTTTTTTAGTAGTATTATATTATACTCGCATCTTTTTGCAATCATTACAGTTCCACTCTGGCTTGCATTATTTAATAGTATCATTTCACAATAGTGCTGTTGATACGATACAATAATGGCAAATGTAGTTAAAATAATGACGGTAATGACTCGAAGTCGATTACCATAATGTGAATAATTCAATTAAAGGTGGCATTTTGTTTATGGCTGCATTATAATAAATACCCATGAGTTTCTGAAGAAAAGATTAAATCGATTAAAATTAAAGGAGAAAAGTTATGGCATCATTACAAGAGGATGTAAATTTTTTGTTTTCGCCCAAAGGAATGAAGGAACAAAAAAAAACAGGCGATTCTATAACCATTTTAGTCATCAGTAAGATCCTCAGTTATGCCCTCTTGATGAATACAAGTGACATCCATGTAGAACCACATGATGAATTTCTCATGGTGCGATTTCGCATTGACGGCGTTTTATATGAGGTTTTGAAGATTGAAGAGTACGAATTACGAAATAGCATGGTGAGTGCTATTTTAACTCAAGCATCGATGTTTGCGGATGGTTCTGTCAGGAAAAAGCCTCAAGATGGACGATGGTCCACAGAGATCGAAGGGGAAAGGGTTGATGCGCGTCTATCGACTATACCGGTGATGCATGGTGAAAAACTTGTTATGCGCCTCTTTCGACAGAATAAAGCCTCCTTTGCAATAGGTGATTTGGGCTGTTCTGAGGCATGTGGAGAGATATATAAAAGTTTTTTAACTAATAAAACAGGTATTGTTTTTGTTACGGGCCCGACCGGTAGTGGAAAAACAACGACCCTGTACGCTGCTATTAATCATCTTAATAATGCGACTCGCGCGATATCAACGCTCGAAGATCCTGTTGAGTTTTCATTCCCCGGTGTTAACCAAAGCCAGATTGATTTAACCGCGGGCTTTGATTTTACATCAGGTCTTCGATCTCTTTTGCGTCAGGACCCCGATATTATGCTTGTCGGTGAGATTCGCGATGTAGAAACATCCGAAATAGCAATTCGTGCATCATTGACGGGGCATCTTGTTTTAACTACCATTCATACCAATGACGCACCGACTGCAATAACCCGTTTAATCGATATGGGAATAGCGCCGTTCTTGTTGTCAGCAACAGCATCGCTTATTATTAATCAACGGTTAGTGAGAAAAGTGTGCACGCAGTGTAAAGCGCCAACAAATCTTCCTGATGTACTTCCACCTGAGCTCGAACCTCTTCGCTCAACAGATATTTGGTTGTTTAAGCCTCAGGGATGTGAGGCGTGTGCTAATACCGGCTATCTGGGTCGTTCACCGGTATTTGAATTTCTCAAAACAAGTGATACGATGAGCAAGCTTATTTTACAAAAGGCTTCAACAGGAGAAATTCGCGAACAGGCGATTCGCGATGGCATGGTAACACTCGTTCAAGATGGTATGCGCCTCCTGAAAGAAGAGAAAACAACATTAGAAGAAATATTGAGTCTTGTTATTACATGATTAGTTGTTAAATAATTGATCATACAATTCTTGAAGCGAGAAATAATAATATTAATCACCGCTCTATAAATTCCCCCAATTATTAATTTCACAATACCCCTTTCTAAAAAATCAAGCAGGTTGTTTTATCTTTTGTTATAATAGAACAAGCTATTCCTAAACAAGTAGGTATTTCTATGAACACGTATATATGCATAGTAGTATCTAAAAGATCAGTTTTTATAATATGATCTTATAATTTTCAGGAAGAAAACAAAAATGGTAAAAGTACAGTTTATATATTTCGATCTACGATCTGGACATTATCAAAGTTTTCATCATGGCTTAGCGTATATTATCGGAACATTGAAGAGTGAAAAACATGAGGTTGTGTTAAGTCATATAACCGATGAAAGTGAATTCACTAACGTTGAAGAACAAATAAAAAAATGGAAACCAGATATAATCGGATTGTCTTTCACTTCAAACCAGAAAAAATATGCTATACGTTTTATGAATACGATAAAGCCCTCCGCAAAATTAGTTATTGCAGGCGGTGTTGAATGCACGTTAGCTCAGGAAAAAATATTTAAAGACATTCCGGACATAGATGGGATTTGTATAGGAGAAGGGGAAGTGCCAGTAAAAGAGTTATGCTGGAGATTGGACAATAATAAAGATATACTCTCGACGCATAGTTTTTACTTTAAAAAAGATGCAGAAATAATAAAAAATCCGATATTGCCGTTACAGGACATCGATGTGTTACCATTCCCTGATTATAGTTTATTTAATTATAAGCAAATTATTAACGATAGAGGTAATTGTGTTTCAATGATGCTCTCGCGGGGATGTTCATATGATTGTCATTATTGCTGTAATGCAGCCATTGGTAATGTGTATCCCAATAAAAACCACTATGTTCGTTTTCCTTCAATTAACCGTTCAATGGATATTGTTAAAAACAATTTATCATTATTTCCTTATGCAAAAAAGATCATTTTTTCTGATGATACCTTTACGTTAAACGCACCATGGTTAATTGCATTTTGTGAGCGATATAAGAAAGAGATTGATTTACCTTTTTTATGTAATGCACGAGTTGAGACAGTGAACGAAGAAATCCTAAAAGCTCTTCACTGTGCAGGTTGTGTCTCTATTGAATTTGGCATCGAGACAGGCAGTGAATGGTTACGATCTCATGTGCTTAACCGTCACCACTCAAATGAAAGAATTAAAGAAGTTTTTGATATGACAAAGCGGTATGGTATTAAACGATTTTCGTATAATATGATTGGACTACCGTTTGAAACAAAGGAGATGGCGCGAGAAACATTTGAACTTAATTTGAAATTAAGACCGAATTTTGGTAAATGCTTTTATTTTTATCCTTACCCTGGGACCGAACTTTATAAAATCTGTTTAGATAATGATTTATTGGGTGACGGCTTAGAATTAATGTCTGGATACCTTGAAGCACCATCTTTAAAAGAAAAAGCTATATCCCATAGGGAAACACGAAAGTATTTTGAGTTAATCAATATATATTTTTATACACGATTACTTTTTTCTAAAATATCAATACCTGATACGTTAGAAATGATGTTATTGAAAGTATCTTTTATCTTTCGTAAACAACTGTTGTTTATTTTGGATCCAATAACTCAATGTAGTATTATAAGAGTATTTCGAAATATGATGCGCAAGCTAGCGTATAATTATTTGAGATAACGATACATCAATAGATGATAAATTGTGCAAAAATGATGACGTGGATAAAAAAAAACGAATTAATTTCAGTTATTGTGCCGAACTACAATGGTCAGAAAACCCTTGAGCTTTGTCTGGACGCAATCTTTAAACAAG